>SHXO01000096.1 GCA_009693245.1 Betaproteobacteria bacterium
GTCTCCCTTCATCGCCGCCAGCGCGACTTGCGCCTTGAACTTCGCGGTCAATTTCCGTCGTGGCCTTCTCTTGCTCATGGTCTTGCTCCTCTTGGTTGGAAGCAAGGCTATCAATTATCCGCGTGTCCGAAAATCCGAAGCCCTCTCTTACTCCAACCCTAGAAACCAGCCGGATTTCGTGGGGCAAACGATCACCGAAGGCACCGACGTCACCGGAGCAACGGTGCGCCGGTTCAGCAATAACAAGGTGGATATGGCAAGTAACGCGGGCTGGTTTATCGATCTGCCTAGCAAGGGAGAAAGAGCTAACACGGATCCAACGCTCTTTCTTGGCACCTTGGTTTTCGCCACGAACGTCCCGGATCCCTCCGCCTGCAATGCGGGCGGTTATAGCTGGCTATATTTCCTCGACTACAGAACCGGTTCCTACGTCAACACCGCGGTTTCCGGAATCGGTGCCGTGCGGGTCGGTAACGCCCTTTCCACCCGGGCAACAGTGGTTCAGATTGGAAGTAACGTGGAGAGTTTGGTGAGGACTTCAAAGGGCGACACGTTTGTTGCACCGATCCCCATCGGTAACGCTGCGGTCAAGGCACGCCGGGTTAATTGGCGAGAATTGATTTCACGTTGATCCACGGCTCGTTAAAAATAGGCGGTGCGAACCGCCTATTTTTCTTCGGTAACCCGCCCAATCTCTCTTGGCAACGGAAACACGACCGTTTCGTCCACGCTGGCCATTTCCGCGACCTCGGTTGCGCCAAGCTGCCGCAAGCGATTCACTACTTGCTGCACAAGCACTTCCGGCGCGGAGGCGCCGGCGGTGACACCGACGCGTTTCTTGCCCGCTAACCAGGATGGATCCAGATTGCCAGGCCCATCCACCAGATAGGCGGGCACGCCCATCTTCTCTGGAACTTCCTTGAGGCGGTTAGAATTGGAGCTATTGCTAGAGCCCACGACGATGATGACATCGCACCGCGCCACCAATGCCTTCACGGCGTCCTGCCGGTTCTGGGTGGCATAACAGATGTCATCTTTTTTCGGCCCCAAAATGCCGGGGAAGCGCAGCTTTAAGGCTTCGATGATTTGGCGCGCATCGTCCACGGACAGCGTCGTCTGGGTCACATAGGCGAGCGCCGCCGCATCGTTCACCTGCAAAGTGCTCACGTCCTCCATGCCCTCGACAAGATAAATGCCATCCTCTGCCTGGCCCATGGTGCCTTCCACTTCGGGATGGCCGCGGTGGCCGACCATGATGACCTCGCGGCCGATGCGCCGCATGCGAGCCACTTCCACGTGCACCTTGGTCACGAGGGGGCAAGTGGCGTCGAAGATCCGCAAGCCGCGACGAGCCGCCTCCTCGCGCACAGCTTGAGACACGCCGTGAGCGCTGAACACCACGGTGCTGCCTCGCGAAATCTCGCCGAGGCTCTCCACGAAAATAGCCCCTTTATCGCGCAAGTCTTGCACTACGTGCCGGTTGTGCACCACTTCGTGACGCACGTAAACGGGTTTACCGTGAATCGCCAGTGCGCGCTCCACGATCTCGATGGCGCGGTCCACTCCGGCGCAAAATCCGCGCGGGCTTGCTAATAAGATTTGCATCTGCCTTCCTTTTCCATCACTCATTAGAAGCTGGATTTTGCCTCGGGGGGTTTCCTACGCATGGCATCCCACAACAACAGCAGAGCGCCGCAGGAAATGGCGGAATCCGCCAAGTTGAACGCTGGCCAATAATGTTCTCCGATATGGAAATACAGAAAATCCACTACCGCCCCCAAGAGTATCCTGTCGATCAGATTTCCAACCGCTCCGCCCAGAATCAGGCTCAAGGCGAGTGCGAAGGGAACTTCCTCGCGATGTTTACGCAGCAACAGCACGATCACGATGGATGCAATCAGTGCCACGGCAATAAAAAATCCCCGCTGCCATCCAGACTGGTCGCTCAGAAAACTAAAGGCCGCGCCTTTGTTATAGGCGAGCACTAGCTGGAAGAAGGATGTGACCTCGTAAACCGGCATACCGGCGAGGGCCTTTTGGATGATCAACTTTGTGAGTTGGTCCAATACCACCACTACGGCGCTGATGACGAACCAGACCATGAGATCCGGCTTCTTCGTGTCAAGCATAAGTTCGCGCTTCTCCGCTTCCATGCAAATTCGATACGCATCGCGCGCAAATTTCCGGATGAGCCGCATGCGCCCCCACATCGGCGCGGTAATGCCAGCAGCGCACGCACTTGGGATGCGTGCTCGGTGTTGCCTCGATGCGAAGCCCGGTGCCTTGCTCCACCCGTGCTGCCGAGGTTAGAAGCACCAACCGCAAATCGTCCCCGCAAGACTTGAGCACATCATAGGTTTCCGGACCCACCCCTAACACTACTTCCGCTGCCAAGGATGATCCAATATCGCCCTTGATGCGCAGGCGCTCCAGTTCTTTTTGTACTTCTGCCCGCGCTTCGCGCAGGCGCGCCCAGCGTTCCTTCAATTTTTCTCCGCCAGCCACTTCCGGGAGCGCGTGGTAGGTTTGCACAAACACGCTCTGTGCACCGCCGGTAAAGTAGCCCCACGCTTCGTGCGCGGTAAAACTCAGCATGGGCGCAAACATCCGCAGCAAGCTCTGAGTCATGTGATAGAGCACCGTTTGCGCGGAGCGGCGCGCGCTGCTCGTGGCCCCGCACGTATAAAGGCGGTCCTTGAGGATGTCCAGATAAAAGGAACCTAGGAACTCCGAGCAGAAGCTATGCAATTTCTGGCTGGCGTAATGGAACTCGTATCTCTCGTAATCCTTGGCGACACCGCCTTGCAATTCGGCGCTCATCACCAAGGCGTAGCGGTCGATTTCGATCATGTCCTTGACGTCCACGGCATGGGCCTTGAAATCGAAATCTGACAAATTCGCCAGTAGAAATCGCAACGTGTTGCGAATGCGACGGTAGAATTCTACCACTCGCTTCAAAATCTCCTGGGAGATGGACATCTCACCTGAGTAGTCGGACGAGGCCACCCACAAACGCAACACTTCCGCGCCCAGGCTATCGGAAACCTGCTGAGGCGCGATGACGTTACCGATGGATTTGCTCATCTTGCGGCCCTGGCCGTCCACCACGAAACCGTGGGTCAGCAGTTGGCCGTAGGGCGCGCGCCCATCGATGGCGCATCCGGTCAAGAGCGATGACTGAAACCAGCCGCGGTGCTGGTCGGAGCCTTCCAAATAGAGATCGGCGGGCTTGGCGAGCCCTTCCCGTCGCTCAAGCACGCTCACATGCGTGGTGCCCGAATCGAACCACACATCCAGCGTATCCGGGACCTTCTCGTAGACTTCGGCCTCGGCGCCCAGCAGTTCCCGCGCATCGAGTTTGAACCACGCTTCGATACCCTCTTGCTCGACGCGCTTGGCCACGGCTTCCATCAGCTCCTGCGTGCGCGGATGAATTTGCCCATCTTCCTTACGGACGAAGAGCGCCATGGGCACGCCCCAGCCACGCTGGCGCGAGACGCACCAATCTGGCCGGTTCTTGATCATCGCCTCCAGACGGGCACGGCCCCACGCAGGGAAGAATTCCGTCTCCTGGACTGCCTTATTCGCCACGCCGCGCAAGGCAGGTGCGCTACCGGATACGGTATCCATTCCGATGAACCATTGCCGCGTCGCGCGAAAGACAATGGGGGTCTTGTGGCGCCAGCAGTGCGGGTAGCTGTGCTGAAGCTTGGCGTTGTGGAGCAGGTGCCCTCGTTCCCCGATGGCCGCGATCAGCAACGCGTTGGCATCCCATACCAATTGCCCGCCCACGATGGGCTCGCTGGCGCGGAAACGCCCGTCGCCACCCACGGGATTGTCCACGGGCAGGTCGTATTTCAACCCGACCACGTAATCCTCCAAGCCGTGAGCGGGCGCGGTGTGAACCAAACCCGTGCCTGCGTCCAAGGTCACGTGATCGCCCAAGATGAGGGGCACGGTTCGCTCGTGAAAGGGATGCTGAAGGGAAATGCCTTCGATCACGGCCCCCTTGAAAGTGGCCACGACCTGGCTTCCTTCCGCCAACCCATAGCGCGCGAGGCATGCGTCGCGTAAACCCTCCGCGAGGATCAGCAGCCCGCGCGCTGTGCGTACCAAGTTATAGTCCAGCTCAGGATGCAGCGTGACGGCTTGGTTGGCCGGCAAGGTCCACGGAGTGGTGGTCCAGATCACCGCGAACACCGGGTCGTAGATATGGGTAAAAGTGAGCGCCTTGGCCAATCCCTTGACGTCAGCCACGGGGAATGCCACGTCGATAGCGGGCGAGGTGCGGTCTTCGTGCTCCACTTCCGCCTCCGCCAGCGCGGAACGGCAATCGATACACCAATGCACCGGCTTGGCACCTTGGTAGAGGTAACCACGCGCCTGAATGCGGGCGAGCGAGCGGATGATGTCCGCCTCGGACTTGAACTCCATGGTGCGGTAGGAATTATCCCATTCGCCAAACACTCCTAGCCGGATGAAATCCTTGCGCTGGCGTTCGATTTGAGTGGCGGCGTACTCGCGGCACAGTCCGCGAAACTCGGAGGCTGGAATGCTCTTACCGTGGGTCTTCTCCACTTGGTGTTCGATGGGCAAGCCGTGGCAATCCCAACCGGGCACGTAAGGCGCGTCGAATCCCGCCAGAGTTTTGCTCTTGACCACCATGTCCTTCAAAATCTTGTTGATGGCGTGCCCGATGTGAATATCGCCATTGGCGTAGGGCGGGCCATCGTGCAACACGAACTTCGGTTTACCCTTGAAAGCTTGGCGAATTTGCTCGTATATTTTCTTGTCTTGCCATTCTTTCACCCACAGCTGTTCGCGTTTTGCCAAATCCCCGCGCATGGGAAAGGGAGTATCGGGCAGATTCAGTGTGTTCTTGTAGTCGTTCATCAATGGTTGATCCGGTTGCTGCTACTTCTGCATGGCGAAGTATTGCTTCGCCTCCTGCACGTCCATGGCGATCCTCCGGGTGAGTTCGGAAAGACCGGCATATTTCTCCTCGTCTCTTAATTTCTTCAGGAACCGCACGCGAACGTGCTTCCCGTAAATTTGTTGGCCGAACTCGAACAGATGCACTTCCAGCACGGGCACCCCGGCATCGTTCACCGTGGGGCGCACGCCCACGCTGGCGACACCAGGCCATGGATTGGGCGCGAGGCCTTCCACGTCCACCACGTATATTCCCAGTACCGGCGGGCGATTGTGCTTCATTTGCACGTTGGCCGTGGGAAATCCCAAGGTGCGGCCAAGTTGGTCGCCCCTCACCACTCTGCCGCTGATACTGTAGGGCCGCCCCAGCAACTTGGCGGCGGCGCCGAGTTCGCCTTTTTCCAGGGCTTGGCGCACCCGCGTGCTGGAGACGCGTTCTCCGCCATCGGCCAGGGTAGGCATGCGCTCCACGCTAAAGCCCTTCGCCACACCCGCCACGCGCAACACCTCGTAGTGTCCCAGGCGCCTCGCGCCGAAACGAAAATCGTCGCCCACCATCACCCACCGCGCCCGCAATTGCCGCAGCAATATCTCATCGATGAATTGCTCGGCACTTCGGCGGGCAAAATCGAAGCTGAAGCGGCACACATGCACTTGCTCCACCCCCGCATCGCGCAGCAACTCCAGCTTCTCCCGCAGCGAAGTCAATCGCGTGGGCGCCCGGTCCGGCGCGAAAAATTCCCTGGGATGGGGCTCGAAGGTCACCACGCAAGAACGTAGTCCGCGCGCACGCGCTTGCGTCATCAAAAGGGATACCACTGCCTGGTGCCCGCGATGTACCCCATCGAAATTACCAATGGTCACCGCGCTCGCGCTCAAGGCCGCGGCGGAAGAATTACGCGTGACCAGCATTCAACGGGAGTCAGTATCGATCAAATTCGAATAGGGATTTTATCAGGCACCTTCCGCGCATATTGCTCAAATCGCGCGCCGGGCGAAGTCTCGCGGCCGGATACCCACGGCCCACAGCGCGGCGAAGTAGGCCACCGCGCCTAGCGCGATCGTCCAGCTAAGCTGAAGCACCATTGCCCATTTGCCGCCGCCCAGCCAAACCTGGCTATCGGCCGCGGCAAGCCATAACACGGTGCCCAAGGCGGCCAACCCTACCAGTAACTTAAGCGAGAACTTCCCCCAACCTGGATCCGGTCGATAAATCTGGTGGGAGCGAAGCTTGAGGTACAGCAGCGTCGCGTTGAGGCAGGCACCCAAGCCAACGGCCAGGGCCAACCCCACATGGCCGAGGGGAAAGATCCGGGTAAAGGTGAGGTTGAATACCTGAGTAACGAGCAACGTCACGATGCCGATCTTGACCGGCGTCTTGATGTCTTGCTTGGCGTAGAACCCAGGAGCCAGCACCTTGACAAGTACCAGACCCAGCAATCCAAGCGCGTAAGCCATGACCGCCTGGGCGGTCATTACAACGTCGTGGGCGCTGAAAACCCCGTGATAGAACAACACCGAGACCAGCGGCGTGGCCAGAAGCGCCAGCGCCAAGGCGCATGGAAGAGTCAGCAGCAAGGTAATTCGCAGCCCCCAATCCAGCAACCTTGAAAACTCCGCCGGATCGCCCTTCGAATGATTCTTCGACAAGCTGGGCAGCAAGATGGTCCCCACCGCCACCCCCAGGACGCCCGTCGGAAACTCCATCAAACGGTCGGCGTAATAGAGCCACGACACGCTGCCCGTGACGAGAAAGGACGCAAAGTTCATATTGATCACCAAGCTGATCTGGCCAATGGACACCCCGAAGACCGCCGGGCCCATCAGCTTCAACACCCTCCATACCCCAGGATCCTTGAGATTAAGGCGAGGTCTAGGCAGCATGCCAAGCTTCTTCAAATAAGGTAGTTGAAACCCCAGTTGTAGGAGCCCGCCCGCGAATACCGCCCAGGCCAAGGCCTTCACCGGCGGGTCGAAATAGGGGGCTAACCACAAGGTAAAGGCGATGAAGGCGAGGTTAAGAAGGGTAGGCGCTAAGGCCGGAATGGCGAATTTGCCATAGGAGTTGAGAATTCCGCCCGCCAAGGAGGTGAGCGAGATGAATAAGATGTAGGGAAAGGTGATGCGCAACAGTTCGACCGTCAGTTGGAACTTGCCCGGGCTTTGGTGAAAGCCCGGTGCCGTCGCAAGAATGACTAGAGGCGCCGCCAGAATACCCGCGACAGTCACGATCATCAGCAACAATCCCAGGAGTGCGGCCACGTGATCCACCAGCTCCTTGGACTCGCTGTCTCCGCGCCTGGTCTTGTATTCGGCCAATATCGGGACGAAGGCCTGGGAAAATGCGCCCTCTCCAAATATCCCGCGCAGCAGGTTGGGCAGCCTGAACGCCACGAAAAAGGCATCCGTGTAAAGCCCGGCACCGAAGGTACGGGCAATCAACACGTCCCGGATGAAGCCGAACACGCGGGAGATCATGGTCATCCCGCTCACGGTGAGCAACGCTTTGAGGAGATTCACTTAAGGGGTTTGGCCCGGATGAAGGGGTAGGATCAAGGGGGATCCGCTAGCGCTGGGCGCCGCATGTTAACTGATCGGGACCGGGCTGGGGTGCTTGCGCTGGTCTTTTATCTTGCGAAGGGCAGGACAAGTGATTAACATGCCGCGTTTTTTCCGGCTCGGGATTCCCCGGTCCTTTTCCAGAAGGCTTGACCATGGCAAATTCGGCTCAGGCGCGAAAACGCGCCCGGCAATCAGAAAAGCAGCGGCAACATAATGCCGCCCTCAAATCGGAAATGCGCACCGCCATCAAGAAGGTGCGTAAGCTCATCGTCGCGGGCGACAAGGCCGGTGCACAGGCCGCGCTCAACTCTTCCGTCAGCATCATCGACGGCGCCGCCAGCAAGGGCATCGCGCACCGCAACACCACCGCCCGCAACAAAAGCCGTCTTTCCGCTGCCATCAAGGCCTTGGCCTGATGACAACGCCAGCCGAATCCATCCGATTCGGTGGCCTTGGCTCAGGCGGGGCTGGTGACCGCCCTATGCGGAGCATACTCGGGGCGCGCCTCACAGCGCCCGGGGCGAATCTTGAGTTCGTTGTCGCGCGCAAATCCCATCAAGAAGTCGAAGGCAGCCGGTTCCATCTCTTTCAACTGGGTATCGATCACGACCGAGCGAATCCCCTGGCAGAAAATGGGCTGCAGAAATGGCGAGTAGTTGATGCGCTGGTCCTCGCCAAATATTGCGATGACACCGCACAGGCGCTCCGCCCAGTCGCTGGGCCGGAATACCCCGCCTGACTCGGTGGCTCCGATAATGACCATCTCCTTCGGCTGATCAGTCATCGCACTGGCTCCTGGCTTGATGACACGCCCGCTGGTCCTCGTGATTCCTAGACCATGCCATAGGCTTAGGTCTTGCTGTTAGCTTCGCCCTTTCCTTCTTCGCTCTTTCCGATGGCATTCCCACTTCGTTCCTAGCCATGCGCAAACCCAATAGCCGCATCTTGGTCATCAACGACGAAACCCTGGTCTTGCGGGAATTCGTCAAGGGACTCAATTCCGCCGCGAAAAGCCTGGACAACCCCTTGGGCATTGTCTTTACCGGCATCACTACCGCCCAGGATGCACTCAAGACCATCGAGGAGGATGGCGATCTCCAGTCCGTGATCGTGGACGACGTTTTATACACCATGCGTCATGATGGAGGTAACTCCCGTGTATTGCAGATGTCGGCTTTGGAACTGGTGCAAAGGATCACGCGCTTTCGCCCCGAGCTCGACGTCTACATCCTTATCGCCCAGGAGCAGGAAGACGAAGTCGTCGATGCCTTGTTCAGCGAGGCCGTGGACGGCTACTTCTACCGTGAAGAACGCGACTACCGAGGCATGTATCGGATATTGAACGCCCAACTTCAGGAAAAAGCGCGCACGCCCTTCTACGACCAGCTCAAGAACTATGTCTTGATGGCCAAGGATGCCTGGCACACGCCCGGCCACTCATCGGGAGATTCCCTGCGGGATAGCCCTTGGGTAAGCGATTTCTACGAGTTCATGGGCGAACACATCTTCGATGCGGATCTGTCCGTTTCCGTACCCATGCTGGATTCCCTCATGGAACCCACGGGCGTGATCCTGGAAGCCCAGAAAATTGCCGCCAAAGCCTTTGGCGCGCGCCGCACCTTCTTCGCCACCAATGGCACCTCAACCGGCAACAAGGTTATATTCCAGACCTTGATCGCCCCAGGGGAAAAACTCCTCCTGGACCGCAATTGCCACAAATCCGTGCACCACGGCGTCGTGCTCTCGGGCGCCCATCCGGTGTATCTGGATTCCTCGCTCAACAAGAAGTACGGGATCTTCGGTCCCATCCCCAAGAAGACGCTATTCAAAGCCATCGAGGAGCACTCCGATGCCGAAGCCATGGTGCTCACTTCCTGCACCTACGATGGCTTCCGCTACGACCTGGAGCCCATCATCAAGGCCGCCCACGCCAAGGGCATCAAGGTAGTGATCGACGAAGCCTGGTATGGCTTCGCACGCTTTCACCCCGCGTTCCGGCCTACCGCCCTCGAGTCTGGTGCCGATTACGCCACCCAAAGCACCCACAAAATTCTCTCGGCCTTCTCCCAGGCCAGCATGATTCACGTGAACGACCCGGACTTCAACGAGCACATCTTCCGGGAAAATTTCAATATGCACACCTCCACCAGCCCGCAATACAGCATGATCGCGAGCCTGGACGTGGCACGCAAGCAAGCCATCACGGAGGGCTACAAGCTCCTGCGACGCACCTTGCAGTTGGCCCGTGAACTGCGCGCCCAGATCAATTCCACGGGGGTGTTCCGGGTGCTTGAACTGGAGGATTTGTTACCGGACGAGGTGCGCGAGGACAATGTCCAGCTCGATCCCACCAAGGTCACCGTGGACATCTCGGAGTGCGGATACACGGTGGAAGAACTCCAGCACGAGTTGTTCGAGCGCTATAACATCCAGGTGGAAAAATCCACCTTCAACACGATTTCCCTGCTGCTGACCATCGGCACGACACGCAGCAAGGTGTCCCGCCTGTACGATGCCTTGATGCGCATCGCCCGCGAAGGACGCTCCGCGCGCCGCTTGTACAAGTCGCCCGAAATCCCGCGCTTCACCCAGTTGCGTTACTTGCCGCGCGACGCCTTCTATTGCGGCGGCCAGTTAATCTCCATTTTCGACGACCAAGACAAGATCAACCAGTCCCTTAACAACCGCGTGGCGGCCGATCAATTGACGCCCTACCCGCCGGGCATCCCCGTGCTGGTACCCGGCCAGGTGATCACCCAGGAAATTTCGCAGTACCTGGCGGGGCTGCTGCGTAGCCACCGGCGGGTGGAACTGCACGGAGTAGTCTACGATGGCTACTTGCCCTGCGTTCGGGTACTCAGCCAGCACGACGAGAAGGGTTTGAAGAAACTCAAGACTTGATATGGCCAGCGCAAAGCACTTTCTTCAGTTCAAGGATTTAAGCCGCGGCGAATTGGATTACCTGTTCGCGCGCGCCCGCATCCTCAAGGCGAGGCACCAAACCGGGACCCTCTACCAGCCGCTCAAGGGCAAGACCCTGGCGATGATTTTCGAGAAGAATTCCACACGCACCCGGGTCGCCTTCGAAGCCGGCATGGCGCAATTGGGCGGAACCGCGATCTATCTGCACTCGCGCGATACCCAGCTAGGCCGTGGCGAGCCCATCGAAGACGTGGCCCAAGTCATGTCGCGGATGGTGGATCTTGTGATGATCCGCACCTACGAACAGGCCATCATCGAACGCTTCGCCAGTCACTCCAAGGTGCCAGTCATCAACGGGCTCACCAACGAATACCATCCCTGCCAAACCTTGGCGGACGTCTTCACCTACATGGAACACCGCGGATCCATCCATGGCGCCACGGTCGCCTGGATAGGAGACGCCAACAACGTGTGCAATAGCTGGCTGCAAGCCGCGCACATGCTGGGTTTTCGCCTCCGTATCGCCGGCCCCGCGGATTTTGCACCGAAGCTAGGACCCGCGGACCACGCCTGCGCCCGCTACTATTCGGACGCCATGGAGGCCGTAAGCGGCGCCGACTTGGTCACCACCGACGTGTGGACCAGCATGGGGTTCGAGGAACAACTGGACCAGCGCAAAGCCGCCTTCAGCCCCTACCAAGTCAACGCCGAGCTGATGGCGGCCGCCAAACCCGGCGCCTTATTCATGCATTGCCTGCCCGCACACCGCGGCGAAGAAGTGAGCGCGCATGTCATGGAGAGCCCCAACAGCGTAGTATGGGACGAAGCCGAGAACCGCATGCACACGCAAAAGGCCTTGATGGAGTACCTGATACTAGGCGAGGTCAAGTCGTAATAGCATCGTATGGCTACGATTGCGCAGCGTTCATCGTACTGGAGACTATTCATGAAATACCTGTTTGTCACGCTGGCACTTCTGCTGGCACCGCTGAACCTCGTGGCCGCCGAGGAAATCTC
>SHXO01000097.1 GCA_009693245.1 Betaproteobacteria bacterium
AATACACGGAATTCACGGACGAGGCAAAAACGACAGGGTACTTTCCGTGATATCTACGACGAGCTCAACTTCGTGCAGGAGAAGAACGGCGCCACGGTGACCGCCAACCTGCTCACCCGGCTGGGCATCGACGAGGTCTAGACAAGTACGCAAGGGGCCGAGATGTTCTCCCACTGGATGCCTATTCAGATAGGTGTCTACGTTTTGGCCAACCTGTTGTTACTCCTGGTTGCCTGCTACCTCCTTGGGTGGAATAAACCGATGGCGCGGCTGGAGGCGTGGGGGGGTAATCCGTGGCGGCTCATCTCGCCGCTCATGCATACCATGATGCCTCCACGCACCTGGCCCAGGGCATTGTCCGTGGGGCTCCTATGGGGTTTCATGCCCTGCGGCCTGGTGTACGGAGCCCTGGCCATGGCTATGCTGTCGCGCAGCGCCATGGAAGGCGCCGCGATGATGATGATGTTCGGATTGGGTACGCTTCCCAACTTACTCGCCGCCGGCGCGCTGCTGCGCCATGTCCGAAAGCAAGGGCTGGATAAGGTTTGGCGGTTAGCCTCAGGCGTGGCGATCGGAGGTTTTGGGATGTACGGCCTAGCGCATGCCGCCCAGCTCGGCGAACACATTAGCGCGGGGCTGCTTTGCCTGAGCAGCCTCTAAGTTTGAAACTGGCGAACCGCGCCGCGCTTACTTCTTAGGGTCTGGCGGCGGTGCCTTGTAGTCGCCGATGATCCCCTTGGCCGGGCAAATCTTGAACACAGGGCACTTGCTACAGCCTACCGCCAACGCAACCGGGCAAAGAGTCATGGTGAGTCTCCCAAGTAATGCCACGCGGAACCGAACGCCGCAGTGGATTGCATGGTACTCCCCCGCGAGCGGAATTACAGCGCTTCGCTCGCGAAATCCGCCAGCCTCGAGCGCTCGCCGCGTTGCAAGGTGACGTGCCCGCCATGGCGCCAGCCCTTGAAGCGGTCCACGACGTAGGTGAGGCCGGAACTCCCTTCGGTGAGATAGGGCGTATCGATCTGCGCGATGTTTCCCAGGCACACGACCTTGGTCCCCGGGCCCGCCCGGGTGATCAAGGTTTTCATCTGCTTGGAGGTAAGGTTCTGGGCTTCGTCGATGATGAGAAATTTTTCGATGAAGGTACGCCCGCGCATGAAGTTGAGCGACTTGACCTTGACTCTCGCTTGAATCAGATCGTGCGTGGCGGCGCGGCCCCATTCGCCGGCGTCTTCGTCGGTGCGGTTGAGCACTTCCAGATTATCCTCGAAGGCGCCCATCCACGGGGTCATTTTTTTTCTTCCGTGCCTGGGAGAAAGCCGATGTCCTCCCCCAGCGGAACCGTTACGCGCGTGACGATGATCTCGGAGTAGATCTTGTCGTCCAGCGTCTGTGCCAATCCCGCCGCGAGCGTGAGCAGTGTTTTTCCCGTGCCGGCTTGGCCGAGGATGGTGACAAAGTCGATTTCCGGATCCATCAGAAGATTGAGTGCGAAGTTCTGTTCGCGATTGCGCCCTACTATGCCCCAGGCGGCGTTCTTGGCATGCGTGCGATCGATTAGCGTGCGCAGCACGGCGGTCTGTCCGTTGACCTCGCGCACTTGCGCGTAGAGGGGGCGCTGGCCTTCCTGGTAAACGAATTCGTTCAGCAGGAAACTCGAGGCTAGGGGACCGGTGACGCGGTAGTAGGTGCGGCCGCCTTCTTGCCAGGATTCGACGTCCTTGCCATGGGTGTCCCAGAAATCCGCGGGCAATGCGCGTACGCCGGTGTAGAGGAGGTCGGTATCCTCCAGCACCTTGTCGTTGAAATAGTCCTCGGCGGACAATCCCAGGGCGCGCGCCTTGATGCGCATGTTGATGTCCTTGGACACCAGGATGACTTGCCGGGCGGGCTGGGTTTCTTGCAGGTATTTCAGTACGCCGAGTATTTCATTGTCGCCCTTGCCGGAGGCGAGGTATTTGGGCAGCGCGCCGTCGATGGCAGTGGTTTGCAGATAGAGGCGGCCATTGCTGTCACCGGACACTGGCCGCGTGAGCGCGATGCCCTCGCCGATGGAATGCTCGGTGGCCTTGACGACATCGTCTAGAAACCGGCTCGCCTGGCGGGCATTGCGCGCCACTTCCGACATGCCCTTCTTGTGGGCATCGAGTTCCTCCAAGGTGACCATGGGCACGTAAAGATCGTGCTCCTTGAAGCGAAACAAGCTCGTCGGATCGTGCATGAGCACGTTCGTGTCGAGCACGAACAACTTGGTCTTCGGATGGATCAGGGCAACGGGAGTGGGTTTGGGCATTGATTCTGGGGGCTGGAGACTGGGGCCTGGGGCTAGGGGATGGGGTTGGAGGTTTTAGCCTCAAGTCCCCATTCCCCAGCCCCCGCCTCTAAAGCTTGTTCACGAAGTCGAGCACTTCTTGGGCATGTCCTGGCACTTTCACGCCACGCCATTCCTTGCGGACAACGCCCTCGCGGTCTATGACAAAGGTGCTGCGTTCGATTCCCCGAACTTGTTTGCCGTACATGTTTTTCATTTTCATGACCCCAAACATCTGGCACACCTTCTCGTCTTCGTCGCTGATGAGATGGAACGGAAAAGACATTTTGGTCCTGAAGGACTCGTGTGAACGCAGGCTGTCGCGGGAAACGCCGTAGATCTCGCAACCCGCCTTGCTGAAATCGGCATGCAGGCCGCGGAACTGAATACCTTCGTCCGTACATCCCGGGGTGTTGTCCTTGGGGTAGAAATACAGCACGAGCGCTCTGCCTTGGCAGGCGGAAAGCCGGAATACACCTCCGCCAGTTCGCGGCGCCTCGGAATCCGGTACGGCCAAATTTTCCAGCATTACGGTCTCCCTAATTAATGGCGGGACGAATCAGCTCGCCCGCTGGTAGCGGATCAAGAAAGCGGGCGCCTTGCAGCATCAGCGTGCCGGAACGCCCTGGAATTTCTCCAACACGCACTTCGTGGCGCGGCAGATTTTTCTCGGGGAGCCATTCGAAGTATTCGCTTAGCGATGACAACCGGTAGCCTTGGTCCTTCCATCCTTCGAGCAATGCCTGGAACACGGAGGCGAGCCGCATTCCCTCCAGTTCCGCGTGCAAGGTGTACACATGGCCGCTTGGGGGAATCGCGCGTGTCGAATCGAGCACGTGATTCACCACGTTGCTTTCGTCCACACCGCCCAGACCGATGATTTCATCCAAGGTGGGGAGCGTGGTGGGCAATTGCGGGCACGCGATGACTTCAGCGTTTTGAACGGGAACAAAGGGACTGGTGCCGCGCGTGTCAGAACAATAGTCGAAGCCCAGGCGCTGTGTCATCCGGAATGCGTGCCGGTTCATCTGCCAGCCTGCCGCGCCGTGAATCTTGGCGTCCGTCCTGAAGATTTCCTTGAACCGTTCGCGGGCCTGTTGCATCTCGCGCTCGGTCCACCGCGCCGCCTGCGCGCAAACATTGTCCTGCCATTTGACGTGATTGTAGGTGTGTATCCCCACCTCGTAACCCGACTCTTGCACCGAGCGCAAAATGCCAGCGCATTCCTTGCCGATATCGGGCCCCGGCAGCAATGTTCCGTACATCAATGTCTTGAATCCGTAATGCTTGAGCACCGAGGTTCTGCGCGCCTTGCCCACGAAACCACGGCGAAACACGCGCTTGATTGCGCGGCCCGTCTGGTCAGGCCCAAGGCTGAAGAGAAACGTCGCGTTGGCGCCGTGCTCCTTGAGCAGTTTCATCAGATTGGGCACCCCTTCGCGGGTGCCGCGAAAGGTGTCCACATCGATCTTGAGCGCCAAATGCGGGCGCTCCGGCGGCACCGGGGCGCCGTCCAATTGCAAGGACGTCATCGCTTAGTTCCCGGTGTCGTCGAGGAGATTGCCCGCCTCGCCCACCTGGCCGCGGTAGGCCTCGAAGATTTTCTTCAGCGCCGTTTGCATTTCCACCTTGGGCGCCCACTTTAAGTCCGCCATGGTATTGGCGATCTTGGGTACTCGGTTCTGCACGTCTTGATAACCCTTGCCGTAGTAATCGCCGGAGGAGGTCTCCAGCAGCTTGACCTTGGCGGCATTGGACTCGTACTCCGGGTAGTGCTTGGCGAGCGCCAGCATCATGGTGGCGAGTTCGCGCACGGAAAAATTGTTGGAGGGGTTGCCCACGTTGTAGATCTTGCCGGAGGCTACGCCGCCGGGGTTATCGATGATTTTCATCAGCGCATCGATGCCATCGTCCACGTAGGTGAAAGCGCGTTTCTGCTGTCCGCCGTCCACGAGATGAATGGGCTCGCCACGCACGATATGGCCGAGAAATTGGGTGATGACGCGCGAGCTGCCTTCTTTTGGAGTGTGAATGGAATCGAGCCCTGGGCCGATCCAGTTGAAGGGGCGAAATAGCGTGTAGTCGAGGCCGCGCTGCTGGCCATAGGCGGCGATGACGCGGTCCATCAACTGTTTCGCGCAGGCGTAGATCCAGCGCGGTTTATTGATGGGGCCGTAGACCATATTGGAATTCTCCGGATCGAACTCCGCATCGGCGCTCATGCCGTAGACCTCGGAGGTGGAAGGGAACACGATGCGCCTGCCAAATTGCACGCAAGAGCGCACCATGGGGAGATTGGCCTCGAAATCGAGTTCGAAGACGCTCAGTGGATCGCGCACGTAGGTGGCGGGCGTGGCGATGGCCACCAAGGGTAATAGGGTGTCGCACTTCTTGATGTGATAGGCGATCCACTCCCGGTTGATGGTGATGTCGCCCTCGAAGAAATGAAAGCGCTTGTTCCCCATCACGTCATCGAGCCGGTTCGACTGCATGTCCATGCCGTGCACTTCCCAATCGGTGGTCTCGATGATGCGCTTGGACAAGTGGTGGCCGATGAATCCGTTGACGCCGAGGATGCAGATTTTTTTCATGAGATCATGGTTGCCTGGGAATCGAAATAGGTAGGCGAAACGGTTTCCATGCGCGCGAATTCTTTCTCGCCATAGTGCACACCGTCCACCTCCATGGCCAGAACGCGAAGCACGCCGCGGTCTTGGCACTGCGCATAGCATTGTCCATCGGTACAATACAGCGCGGCGGCTTGCGCGCTGCCGCGCACGTTCTCCACCACGCGGGTGGCGTAAATATAAATCTTGCGTCCTTGGGCCGTGGTGAACGCGCCAGGATACGGGGGTGCCACCGCGCGCACCAGGTTATGAACCTGGTTATTGGATTGCGACCAGTCGATGCGGCCATCTTCGGGTTTGCGCCCGCCGTAGTAGGAGCCGCGCGCCAGATCCTGCGCTTGGCGCGGCGCATTGCCCGCGAGCAGGCTGGGCAGTACATGATCGAATGCCATCTCCGCGGCCAAGGTTACCTTATCGAAGACTTCCCGCGCCGTGTCGTTGGGCAGAATAGGTACCGCCTGCTGGGCCACGATATCGCCCGCGTCGGGCTTTTCCACCATGTAATGCAGGGTGGCGCCGGTTTCGCGCTCGCCCTTGAGCACTGCCCAATTCACCGGTGCGCGTCCGCGGTATTTGGGAAGCAGAGATCCATGCATGTTGAGGGCACCATGCCGGGGAATTTGCAGGAGTGGCACCTTGAGCATCCGCCGGTAGTAAAAGGAAAACAGGAAGTCCGGTTCGATGGCTAAGATGCGCTCCACGAATTGCGGGTCGTTAGGGTCCTCGGAGGTGGAAACTTCAATGCCGTGACTGGCCGCCAGTTCCGCCACGCTGGAAAACCAGATGTTCTCATGCGCCGAGTCCGCATGGGTGACCACCAATGGAACGTTCACGCCGTGGGCCAGCAGCACGGATAAGCAGCGATACCCGACGTTGTGGTAGGCGAATACCAACGCATTCATGGAACGGCGCGTCCTTCACGCGCGCCGGGCGATCCCGAGGGCGGGCTCGAGGACAGGTTCGCCAGGGGCGGCCAGGGGGGATTCTTCCAATATGGCTTGCACGATGTAGCGCGGCCGTTCCCTGACCTGCTGGTAAATCCTGCCGACGTACTCGCCCAATAGTCCAATGCCGAAGAGCAAGATGCCTATGAGGAAGAAGGTGATGGCGAATAGGGTGAACACGCCTTCCGCCTCGGGCCCCACCACGATGCGCCGTATGACCAAGAAGGCCACGAAAAACGCGGAAAGGATGGAGAGCACGATGCCGAAGAAAGAAAACGTTTGCAGCGGCGCGATGGAGAAACCCGTCACCAGATCGAAGTTGAGCCGGATAAGTTTGTACAACGAATACTTCGACTCGCCCGCCGTGCGTTCCTCGTGGCCCACTTCGACCTCCGCCGGATTCTGCGCGAAGGTAAAGGCCAGGGCAGGGATGAAGGTATTCACTTCGCGGCATTTATTGATCGCATCCACGATGTCGCGGCTGTAGGCGCGCAGCATGCAGCCCTGGTCGGTCATCTTGATCTTGGTCAACCTCTCCCGCAACCGGTTCATGGCGCGTGAAGCGTAGCGCCGGAAAGCGGTGTCTTGCCGCAAGCGGCGAATGGTGCCCACGTAGTCGTGGCCCCGGTCCATGGCCGCGAGCAATACCCAGATCTCCTCCGGAGGGTTTTGCAAGTCCGCGTCCAAGGTGACCACGCGCTTGCCGCGCGCGTTCTCGAATCCGGCCATGATGGCCATGTGCTGGCCGAAGTTGCTGTTGAATAACAACACTCGCGTGACATCCGGCCGCCGCTGAAACTGCTCGCGTAGCAAGGCGGCGGAACGATCGGCACTTCCATCGTCGATGAACAAGACTTCGTACGGGATATGGAGCCGGTCGAGGGCCGCGTAGAGGCGCACGAACAAAGCAGGCAAACCATCTTCCTCGTTGTAGACCGGGATGATGACCGAGAGATCGGGAATTCGCATGACAGTATTCTATCGGTGTTTGGCCATTCCCAAGACTTCCGCGGCGGCGGTGCACACGCGCGCCACGTCGGCTCTTTCCATGGCGGGAAAGAGCGGCAAGGTGACGGTTTCGCGCCCGATGCGCTCGGCCACGGGAAAATCTCCGGCCTTATAGCCCAACTCCCGGTAGGCGGTGAAAAGATGCATGGCTGGATAATGAATGCCAATGCCGATCCCGCGTTCGTGCATGCGGG
Source organism: Betaproteobacteria bacterium (assembly GCA_009693245.1). NCBI lineage: Bacteria > Pseudomonadati > Pseudomonadota > Betaproteobacteria > Betaproteobacteria bacterium. The sequence goes on from SHXO01000097.1 coordinate 7,088, forward strand.
CGATGAATTCCTGGCGGGTGAGGCCGACGCGACCAAGGGGCAGCAGCGGGGCGAACATATGCCATCTATGGCCTTCGTCTCCGCGCGCGGGGAGGTGCATGGGAGGGTCGGTGCGCATCGAATCGAAATACAGGGAGGCCAAGCCGAGGCGCTTCGCGTTGAACTCGTCCAGGCGCTTGAGTTGGCCCAGGCCCAGGCGGGCGGCCACGTCGCTCAAATTGGATTTCCCGCCCGCCAGCAGCACGTCCATCTGGCCCGAGGAATCCTTTTCGATGCCGTGAAAGCGCTGCAACTTAGCTATCCGTAGCACTTGCGCATCGTCGGACACCAGCGCCCCGCCCTCGATGGTGGTCATGTTCTTGTTGGGGTGAAAACTGAAGCACACGATATCGCCGAAGCTGCCGATCTTGCGGCCCTTGTAGGCCGAGCCGATGGCGTGAGCCGCATCCTCTATGACACGCAGCCCGTGTTTTTTCGCTAGGGCGTACAAGGCGTCGCAGTCCGCCGGGAGGCCAGAGAAATGCACCGGCATGATGGCCTTGGTGCGCGCGGTAATCGCCGCCTCGATCTGGTCCACCGCGATATTTCGCGAGTCCAGCTCGACGTCTACGAACACCGGCTTGGCGCCCACGCGCACGACGACGTTGGCGGTGGCGACGAAGCTCATGGCGGGGACAATCACCTCGTCTCCGGCTCCGATGCCGCAGGCTTGCAGCGCGGTTTCCAGCGCGGCAGTGGCGGAGGTGAAGCTGAGCACGTGCCGGCCGCCCAGATAGGAGGAAAGAGATTCCTCCAGCTTCATGACGTTCGGGCCGGTCGCGAGCCACCCCGAACGTAGCACTTCGACGACGCCTTGAATGGTTTCTTCGTCCAGGGTGGGACGTGTGACCGGGAGATAGGACATTGTGCTCAACTCAAGACCTCGCCACGATGAATACACCTAGAATGATGATGCCCGTGCCCGCCAACCGCACCGGTGTAACGGGCTCCCAGAACAAATACCAAGCACCGAACGCGTTGACCACGTAACCGATGGAGAGCATCGGGTAAGCGACACTCACCGGTGTACGCGACAACGCCATGATCCAGACCACCAAGCTCACGCCATAACAGACCATTCCCATCAGGATATGGGGCTGTGTTGCCAGCGCGGCGCCGATGGGGAGAATGTTCTCGGCGCTAAAGGAAAATGCACCGACTCGGTTCGTGCCGGCCTTGAGCAGGAGCTGGGCCGCGGCGTTCAGCAGCACGCCGGCCAGGACGAGGGTGAAGCTGATCGCGGTCATGTAAGCGCTCTCAAGGTATAGGCAAGCTTGTCGAAGTCCGCGGACGTCGTGCCAGTGATTCGCGTTCGCGTGGCATCGCTCAGCCGCGCGTAATGCGCGTGAATGGATTTGGTGTAAGCAGGATCGTAGTGGCGTTCCAGCAACTCCGCCACCAAGGCGTCAAAATTTCCCGCCCTGGCTTGCGTGCACCAGTGCCCGATCAGTTCCGCCCCATGCAGGCCGCGTAGGCATAGGAGCTTCCCGGCCAGTGCTTCCGGATCCTTGATGAAGTGTTCGTACTCTTGCTTGAGCAGCGATACGCGATGCTCAAGACCGGTCTCGACCCATACGCATTCGCTCGCCCACATGGCTTGAACCAACGTCTCCGGCACGCGTAAGTTACCGACCTTCTTGCTTTCCGATTCCACGTAAACGAGGCGCGCGGAACTGAAGTGGCGCAAGGCATGCCAAATCTTGCTCTCGAACATTTTTTGCGCGGGTTGCTCGTTGAGCGGATCGCTCCCCAGCACCGAACCCTTGTGGGCGGCCAACGCCTCCAGATCGAGCACTTGCTCGCCAGCCGCATCAAGGGCCCGCAGCAGACGGCTTTTCCCCGAGCCGGTGAGCCCGCATATCACACGAAAACGCAGGCCCAGAATCAATTGCGGTATTTCTTCCACGATATGGCGGCGGTAGGCTTTGTAGCCCCCGTCGAGTTGCCGCGCGTCCCAGCCCACCTCGCGCAGGATATGAGTCATCGCGCCACTGCGCTTGCCGCCGCGCCAGCAATACACCAGGGGCCGCCAATCGCGCGGTTTGTCCTGGAACATCGTCTCCAGATGGATGGCGACGTTGCGCGCCACGAGCGCCGCGCCCACCTTCTTGGCCGTGAAGCTGGATTCTTGTTTGTAGAGCGTGCCGACGCGCACGCGCTCTTCGTCGCGCAAAACGGGACAATTGATGGCGCCTGGAACGTGATCCAGGGCGAATTCAGATGGCGTACGCACATCTATGATATGGCCAAATTCGCTCAAATGGTTGACGGTAGCCAGGCCCAAGGCGAGATCGCTAAGCGGAGAAGGCGGAATGGCTCGTAATCTAGCACAACGGGAAGGCGCCGGTGGCAGCCCGCGAGTCCCTTACAATTCGAACCCGTATTGGTGACCCCCAAAGAAACGTGCCGTCCTTGAATACGCCGTTGGATCATGCCTCAAGGCCACAAGCCTGGCTACAGCAGCACGAGCGCAGCAGTATTTTTACCATCAGAATCTTGGTGTCGCTGACCCTCACCCTGGGACGTGCCACCGGCAGGGCATTGCTCTACCCCGTATGCTCCTACTTCATGGTGTTCACGCCCGCTGCCCGGCGCGCCTAGCGATATTATCTCCACAGGGTTCTTGGGCGCAAGTCGCGCTTGAGCGAAGTGTTCCGTCATATCTATACCTTCGCAAGTGTGTCCTTGGACCGCGTCTTCATGCTGAATGACCGCTTCAATCGTTTCGAGATCCATGTGCATGGGGCTGACGTGTTGCAGTCCCTGCACTCCGGGCAAGGCCACTTGATGATAGGCGGGCATTTGGGAAGTTTCGAGGCCTTGCGCGCCATTGGGCGGGAGAAACCGGTCAGCGTCAATCTGTTGATGTACGAAGAAAACGCACGCAACGTCATCACCGTGTGCAAGGCCATTGACCCCGAGCTCGCGCATCGAATCATTCCGCTGGGCCGTTTGGATTCCATGCTGCGTGTCGCGGACTGCCTGGAGCGTGGCGAGTGCGTGGGCGTGCTGGCAGATCGCGCGCTGGATGGGGACGGGCGCATGCCCGTGAAATTCCTGGGGCAAGACGCTTTCTTTCCCGTGGCGCCTTTTAGCATGGCGGCCATGCTGAAGTACGAGGTGGTGTTCATGGTGGGCCTGTATCGCGGCGGAAACCGCTACGATCTGTACTTCGAGCGGCTCATCGGCGTGCCGGAACTTGGGAGCGCGGACAGGCGGGCCGCGCTGGCTGGATGGGTGCAATCCTATGCCGGGCGCTTGGAGCATTACTGCCGCTTGTCGCCTTACAACTGGTTTAATTTCTTCGATTTCTGGGATGGGCAGCGTGAGGCAGCGTAAGCGATGAGTGCCGCGATTGCGCAACCATTGCGCGTCAGTGCCTATACCGCGAGTTGCGCCACCGGCCGTGGGCGCGCTGCCATACTAGCGGCGCTACGTGAGCGCCGCGGCGGCCTGCGTGCGAACGATTTCGGCGCTACACCCGTACCGAGCTGGATCGGGCGCGTGGAAGGCGTGGAAGAAGAGCCATTACCGGAAGCATTCGTGCAATGGGAGTGCCGCAACAACCGCTTGGCGTGGTTGGGTTTGCAGCAAGACGAGTTCTTGAGCGCAGTGGCGAGAGAGCGCGCGCCATGGGCGGGCGCGGGTTGCGGTGCTCTTCGGTACCTCCACATCGAGTATCGGTGCCACGGAAGAAGCCTACCGGCGCCTCGGAGCGGATGGAGAATTTCCCGAAGACCTACGCCGTCCCATCGTGCATACCCCGCATTCCACCGGGCATTTCGTGCAGCATGCCTTGGGCTTGACGGGATACTCGGCCACGGTGGCAACAGCTTGCTCTTCCAGCGCAAAGGTATTCGCGCAAGCGCAGCGCATGATTCAGGCTGGTGTTGCCGACGCCGCCGTGGTGGGCGGCGTGGATTCTTTGTGCGATAGCGTACTTTATGGATTCAACTCCCTACAGCTACTTTCGCCGGAACCTTGCCGCCCCCTTGACGCCAGGCGCGCAGGTATCAACTTGAGCGAGGCCGCGGGCTTAGCCTTGTTGGAAAGCTATAGCCACGATGAAACCCGGCATACGGTGCACACGCCGTGGCTGATCGACGCCTCTGGGCGCGCGGGCCTGATCAAGCGGCGCCTGGGTTTGGCGCGGGAAAGCGATCACGAGGCCACCGCCGTGTGGTTTCGTGTGGGGCATCGCATCGATATCAACAAATGGTCA
>SHXO01000098.1 GCA_009693245.1 Betaproteobacteria bacterium
AACACCAAGACCAAGCCCGCCACGAAGAGGCCCTCCAACGACTGTACATTCGTGAATCCGCCGCGAGCCTTGGGTGGAGGCAGGGCCTCGCCCTCGATGACGCGCAGCATGCGGTCCACGCCTGCTTGTATACCGCCAGCGAAATCGTCCGCGCGAAAACGCGGCACGATCGCTTCGTCGATGATGCGCTTGGAGGTGGCGTCGTTCAACACCCCTTCGAGTCCGTATCCAACCTCAATCCGTAGCCGCCGGTCTTCCTTCGCCACGATGAGAAGGGCACCGTCGTCCACGCGTTCGCGCCCTAACTTCCACTTCTCCACCACGCGAAGGGAGTACTGCTCGATCTCCTCCGGTTTGGTCGTGGGAACGATGAGGACCGCCACCTGGCTTCCCTTGCCGCGCTCGTAGGCTGCCAAGCGCGATTCCAACTCCTGTTGCTGGCTTGCGGACAAGGTCGCCGTGAGATCCGTAACCCGCGCCCGCAGATCGGGAACCGGCTGGAGTTCCTGCCCTGGGACGGGCAGCGCTAATGCCCAAAGCACCAGTGCCAGGAAAGATTTCACGGGTTTACTTGGGCGCAGGCGCGGGCTGCGAGAAATCCACCGCGGGCGGTTTGGCGATAGCAGCCTCGTTCTCCACCGTGAAACTTGTCTTGGGCTTGTAGCTAAACATCATGGCCGTGAGGTTCACGGGGAACTGGCGGATCGTGGTGTTGTAGTCCTGCACGGACTTGATGAAGCGGTTGCGCGCGACGGTAATTCGGTTTTCCGTGCCTTCCAATTGGGCTTGCAGATCGCGGAAGTTCTGGTCGGACTTCAATTGCGGGTAGTTCTCCACGATCACCATTAAACGCGAGAGGGCCGAAGTCATTTCTGCCTGCGCGGCTTGGAAATTCCGCATGGCCTGCGGATCGTTCACCAATTCAGGTGTCGCCTGAATGGATCCGACCTTGGCGCGCGCCTGCGTCACGCCAAGCAAAACCCTTTCTTCTTGCGAAGCGAAACCCTTTACCGTGTTCACCAGGTTGGGAATCAAATCCGCGCGGCGTTGGTATTGATTGAGCACCTCGCTCCACGAAGCCTTGATGGCCTCGTCCTGGCTTTGAATGGTGTTGTAACCGCAACCGCCCAGGGCGAGCGATGCGGCCAGTGCGAACAGTGCCATCAATCTTTTCATATCACGGTCTCCTGTGGAACAGCGCCTTAAATGGGTGCGGTTACCTTGGATTTCAACTGCGTCATGGTTTCCACCACAAAACATAGATCCTCCCAGGCCTTGGATTTATCCGGCAAGTTGCGCAGTAGATAGGCTGGGTGATAGGTGACGATGAGCGGAATCCCATGATAATCGTGCAAGCTCCCGCGCAGGCTGGCGATGGAGGTTTGGCGTTGCAGCAGGTTATCCGCCGCCGTTTTGCCCAGCGCGACGATTAGGCGCGGCTGGATCAAGGCGATTTGGCGTTTGAGATAGGGCTCGCAGGCGTTCGCTTCGGCGGGCTCGGGCACGCGGTTGCCGGGCGGGCGGCACTTGACGATGTTGGCGATGTAGACGTCCTGGCCGCGCTGCAAGCCGATGGACGCCAGCATGTTGTCCAATAAGCGGCCCGCCTGGCCCACGAAGGGCTCGCCCTTCGCATCTTCCTCGGCACCTGGCCCTTCACCCACGAACAACCAACTCGCCGATTCATCCCCAACGCCAAACACGGATTGTTTGCGCCCCGCATGCAAAGGACATTGAGTACAAGCCCGCACAACATCCTTCAACACAGCCCAATCCATAAGGTCCACGCTGGAATAAGACCGAGAAGACTCTCTCACAACGGCGTCTTCCACCTTAGCCGGCGGCACAGCCGCCGGCTCGCGCCTCACCCACACGGGATACAGATTAAGCTCCTTTAGCATGCGCTCCCGGCTGCTCACATCTTTAACTCCATGATCACGGCGTCCTCTCTTCCTTCGCGGGCGGGGTAGTAGTAGCGCCGCACGCCAAGCTCGGTGAAACCTTGGACGGCGTAAAACTTCCTGGCGGTCCAATTAGATTCCCGTACCTCCAGCAAAAACCTCCGCGCCTCGTGGGTTTTCGCCGCGCCTCGCAAATGCTCCATGAATTTCTTGCCCAAGCCTTGACGCTGCCAAGCCATCGCGATACTCAAATTGAGCAAGTGCGCCTCTTCCACCCCGATCATCACCACGGCATAACCCGCTGGCACGCCCGCCGCGAACAGCATCCAGCAACTGTAGCCCGCGGAAAGGGAATCCGAAAAATTACCCTTGGACCAGGGAAACTCGTAGATCCGCGTTTCCATTTGCACCACGGTACCGAGGTCCTCCAAGCGCATGGGGCGTATGCTTGTTTGAAGCGGGAGCACGGTGCTGTTCACGGGACTCGCGCGCGCTCGTTGGTTTTAAGAGCCACCTTGTCACGCACATACAAGGGGGCCGCATGCTCGGGCAAGAGTCCCTCGCCGGCGGCGAACGCACGCACGCTCAAGCGCGCAACTTCGCGCGCGTGCGGGATCAGGTCCGCATTGGCACCCGTCAATTGCGGTCCGTAATGTGTCCGCAAGGCTTCTCCCTGGATTCCAAACCCAGATCCGGCGCCAAACCAACCCCCGCCTTCAAGACTTGGTAGAGCCGCGGGCTTGCACAGCATGGGAGCGATCATCTCGGACCAGCCCTCCCCTTCCTTGCGGTAGGCAGCCACGTAGAGCTCGCCCATGCGAGCGTCGAGGCAACTCAGCACCTTCTCTCGCCCTGAAGCTTCGGCCAACGCGAGCAGCGAGCACACGGGTACCAGGCGCAAATCCGCACCCAGGGCCATGCCCTGGGCCACGCCGCAGGCGATGCGCAGGCCCGTGAAGGACCCTGGGCCACTACCGAAGGCAATCCCGTTCAATTCCCGCACACCTATCCCCGCCTCCTTCAGCAAGCTGTCCACCATCGGGAGTAGCAGCTCGGAGTGGCGTTGGCCGGCTTCGGTCTCTCGGATGCGTATGTCCTCCCCGAGCAGCAGCGCCACGGAGCACCACTGGGTGGACGTTTCGATCGCTAATAGGTTCAGGGGAGGAAAACACGAAAAAATTGGGAGGCAATTGTATCGTTCGCCACGGTAACACACGGTAACAGTAGCTTCGCCGCGCCAGTCCAAGTAAATTACACGTTCGCCATCACGAAGCCCTGCTAGTGTAGTGCTTCACTCTTAATGGCCCTTAAGTTGAAGAATCAGAAGGCATAGGATTGGGGCAAAAATGGCGAAATCGGTCCCAGACGAGGCGAAAACCGCAGCGAGGTTGAACACCTCGCGAGGATTTGCAACGAAGTATGGGGCCGATTCTCGCCATCTTTTGTGCCGTTAAGAGTGAAGCACTACACTAGGGCAGGGCTCTTCAAAATAAACCAGGGAGGAAACATGGCAGGCGTGAATGAAGCTTCCCGCACCCGGCGCACGGTTCTCAAGCAATGCGCCGCGTTGGTAGCCATGGGTGGCTTTCCGGCCCTCGGCGCGCTGGCCTACCTGATGTTCCGCGAAGTCGTCTCCAGTTACACGGCCACATGGCAATTGTGGTTCGGCCTATTGTTCATGAGCTTCATATTGTTCTCTCCTCGCGGCTTGATGGGTCTGGCGGCGCGCGTGCTGGCTCATTGGCGCAAGGTGTAGCCGGCCGCCATGGCCGGCCGCGTCATGCCCGTGGGAGCACAACGAACCCCCGCGTTCCTGCGCGAGCACCCGCCGGTTACAGGAAGTTTGGTTTCCTGCGACTTGGTGATGAAGCGCTTCGGTGGCCTGACCGCTGTGAGCGACGTCAATTTATTCGTCGAAGACCGCAAGGTGCACGCGCTGATTGGCCCCAACGGCGCCGGAAAGACCACGTTGTTCAATGTCATCTCCGGCCTGTACGCGCCCGATCACGGCGCCGTGCGCTTGGCGGGCACCACCGTGGGCGGACTGCCGCCCGATGAGGCCACCCGGCGCGGATTGTCGCGCTCCTTTCCAGATTTCCAGTCTGTTTCCCTCGCTAAGCGCCTACGAGCACCTCAGACTCGGTGTGCAGGCGCGCAGCGGCCGACTCTTCAATCCATTGATCCGTACCCATGCGCTGGTGGACGTGGAGTCGCAGACCAAGGAACTCGTGGAGTTTCTCGGCCTTGAAGGGATGGAGCACACCGCGGTTTCCAACCTTTCCAACGGCTGGCAAAGGCTGGTGGAGCTCGGCGTGGCGTTGGCCGCTAAGCCGCTGGCACTTTTGCTTGACGAACCCCTCGCGGGATTGGCCAGCGCGGAGCGCGAGCGCGTCACCCAATTGATCAAGGGCCTGAGCGAGCACATGGGCGTGCTCATGGTGGAGCATGATATCGACCGCGTCTTTGCCATCGCGGACCGTATCACCGTGATGAATGAAGGCAAGATCCTCGCCGAAGGCGATGCGGCGGCCGTGCGCGCTCATCCGGAAGTGCAGCGCGTCTATATCGGCAGCGGCCAAAAGGCGCGCGTGCGCAGCCGGCCCCGGGGAAGTTCATCGGCGGATCCCATTCTCACCTTGGCGGGAATCAATACCTACTACGGCAAGAGCCATATCCTGCACGACGTCTCCTTCGATGTGTGCCACGGTGAAGTCGTGGCACTGCTCGGGCGCAATGGCGCGGGCAAGACTTCCACCTTCAAAAGTATTCTTGGATTAGTCCCGCCCGAATCGGGCACCATCACCTTCAGCGGGCAGAACCTATCGGGCCTCGCCACGGAACAGATCGCGCGGCTGGGCATCGGCCTCGTCCCGCAAGGCCGAAGATTGTTCGCCGGTCTCAGCGTGGAAGAAAACCTGCAATTAGGAGCGCTCGCCCGCCAAGGAGGTACCGGCGTGAGCTGGGATCTCAACCGCATCTATAGCTACTTTCCTTTTGTGCGCGAGCGCCTGCACGCGAAGGCAGAGCAGCTCTCCGGCGGCGAGCAGCAAATGGTGGCCATTGCCCGCGCCATGTCGGGCCAGGTTAAGCTCCTGCTCTTGGATGAACCCTTCGAGGGCTTGAGCCCAGTCATGGCCGAGGAAGTGTTCAAATCCATCGAGCACCTGAGCCACGAGGTGGCGATACTGATCGTCGAACATCACCTGGACGCTGTGTTATCGCTGGCCGATCGTGCGGTAATCTTGGACCGCGGAAGAGTTTCCTATACCGGCTCAGCCCAGCCGCTGCTGGAGGATCTGGATTTTCGCAAGCAGGCGCTGTGGCTGTAGCGGTTCACAGCTATTCTTAAGGTTTTATACCCATGCAGGAACTTCATGCACCTCAGTCTTCATGATCAAAGAATATTAGTCACCGCCGGAGCCGGAGGCATCGGCCGTGTGATGGCCGAGACCTTCGTCAAGGCAGGGGCACGCGTACATATCTGTGACGTGGTGCCCGCCGCCATCGAGGCAGCCACTAAAGCGCTTGGCGTTAGCGCCACCTTGTGCGATGTTTCCGATCTGAAGCAGGTGGACCAACTCTTCGCCGATGCGAAAAGGCATCTTGGCGGCTTGGATGCGCTAGTGAACAACGCCGGCATCGCCGGTCCCACGGGCAAGGTGGAAGACATTTCCATCGAAGACTGGCGGCGCTGCATCGACATCGATTTGAACGGCATGTTCTATTGCACGCGTCTCGCCGTGCCCATGATCAAAGCGGCAGGCGGAGGAAGTATCGTCAATTTATCCTCGGCGGCCGGCCGCTTGGGTTTTCCCTACCGCACACCGTACGCTGCCGCGAAGTGGGCGGTGGTGGGCTTCACCAAGAGCTTGTCCATGGAGGTGGGCACGGACAACATTCGCGTCAACGCCATTCAACCTGGAGTCGTCGAAGGCGAGCGCATCGATCGCGTCATCGATGCCAAGGCCAAGGCCCTGGGAATCACCTTCGAGGAGCAGCGCGCCATCTCTCTGGAGCGCGTATCGATGAAGAGCATGGTCTCGCCACAAGACATCGCCAACATGGCGCTCTATCTCGCGAGCGACTTGGGCAAGCACATTACCGGGCAGGCGATATCCGTTTGCGCTGGCGTCGAAATGTTGGGATAGGAATGCACATGGAAAAAATCGCAGTCATCGGCTCCGGCCTCATAGGCCGCGCATGGGCCATGGTCTTCGCGCGCGCAGGCCACAACGTCACCATTTGGGATAACGTGCCCGAAGCCATGCCCAAGGCCTTGGCGCTCATCGAGGAAGGTCTCGTGGAGTTACACCGAGCCGGGCTCATCGAGGAAAATCCCAAGACCGTGGCCGCCAGGATTCGCGCCGTGCCTACATTGGCGCAGGCTCTGAGTGACGCCGGCTACGTTCAAGAAAACACATCGGAGGACCTGGAAATCAAGCGCGCCGTTTATAAGCAGATGGACGAGTTAGCGCCACCGCATTGCATTCTCGCCAGTTCCACCTCCACCATTCAGACCTCACGCTTTAGCGAGGGGCTGCCCGGCAAGCACCGTTGCATCGTGGCGCACCCGGTGAATCCGCCGCACATCGTGCCCGTGGTGGAAGTCTCGCCCGCGCCTTGGACCAGCGAGGAAGTCACGCAACGCACCTTGGACTTGCACACCCGGGTGGCGCAGGTTCCCATCACCGTCAAGCGCGAGGTGGAGGGTTTCATCCTCAACCGCTTACAAGCGGCGCTCTTGCTGGAAGCCTGGCGGTTGGTCAAGGAGGGCTATGTCAGCGTGGAAGATGCGGATAAGTGCATCCGCGACGGCCTTGGGTTGCGCTGGGCCTTCATGGGGCCCTTCGAGACCATCGACCTCAACGCGCCGGGCGGCATCCCTGATTACGCACGGCGCTACGGCGCCAAGATGTTTGGGATGATGGAGGACGTCAAGCACGAGCCTTGGGATGCCAAACTGATCGCCGAGGTTAATGCACAATGGCGACAAATCATGCCGCAAGATAAGCACGCCGAGCGCGAAGCTTGGCGCGACCGGCGGTTGATGGCCCTGGCCGCGCACAAGCGCGGCATGGCCGAGAAAGAGTCGCACAAATAGCCCCCATTCACTCACGGAGATTTTCCATGGCACAACGTAAAGTCATCATCACCTGCGCAGTCACGGGCGCTATTCACACCCCGAGCATGTCCCCGTACCTGCCCATCTCCCCCGCGGAAATCGCCGATGCGGCCATCGGTGCGGCCAAGGCCGGCGCATCCATTGTGCACTTGCATGCCCGCATGCCCGCCGACGGGCGACCGACGCAAGATCCGAAGATGTTCATGGAGTTCCTGCCCAAGATCAAGTCGGCGACCGACGTGGTGATCAACCTCACCACGGGAGGCGCGCCCACCATGCTCGTGGAGGAGCGCCTGCAACCCGCGCTGAAATTGAAGCCGGAAGTGGCCTCGCTCAACATGGGCTCGATGAATTTCGGGCTCTACGAAATGATCCCGCGCGTCAAGGAGTGGAAACACGATTGGGAATTGCCCTACTTGGCGGGCAGCGATGAGCGCCTCTTCAAGAATACCTTCAAGGATATCGCCTACATTCTGCAATCGTGCAGCGACAACAACACACGCTTCGAGATCGAGTGCTACGACATCGGCCATCTTTATACGGCGCTGCACTTCCTGGAGCGGGGACTCGTGAAGCCGCCGCTGTTCATCCAATCGGTGTTTGGCATTCGCGGCGGCATTGGCCCGCATTCTGAAGACGTCATGCACATGCGCCGCACCGCCGACCGTTTGTTCGGCGATCAATACCAATGGTCCGTGCTGGGCGGCGGGCGCAATCAGATGTACATCGCGACTCAGTCCGCGGTGATGGGCGGCAACGTGCGCGTGGGCTTGGAAGACAGTCTGTGGATCGGCCCGGGCCAGCTCGCCAAGACCAATGCCGACCAAGTGTCCAAGATCAAGCGCATCATGGAAGAGCTTGGGCTGCAAGTCGCCACCCCCGATGAAGCGCGCGAGATCCTGAAGCTGAAGGGCAAGAATAACGTTAACTTTTAGGCCATTGCCCCCACCCTAACCCTCCCTTGCATACGCAGCATGCGGGGGAGGGTTAGGGTGGGGGCAGAAGCGGAGCAACAACCATTTCGGGAGCGCGCCCTTGAACCGCGCAATCCAAGTCTAGGAGAAAGGTATGAGGTTCGCCGTAGTAGGCGCCGGGGCCATCGGCGGTTATCTCGGCGCCAAGCTCGCGCTGGCGGGCGAGAGCGTGACCTTCATCGCGCGCGGCGCCAATCTCGCCGCCCTGCGCGAAAAGGGGATGACGCTCATCTTCGAAAACGGCAAGGAAGAAACCGCCCTCGGCGTGCGCGCCTTCGACAAGACCGCCGAGGCCGGCCCACAGGACGTCATCTTGCTCACGGTGAAGGCCCATCAGGTGGCGGCGCTGGCTCCGCAATTGGCGGCGCTGTGCCACGAGGAGACGGCCATCGTCACCATGCAGAATGGTATTCCATGGTGGTATTTCCACGGCCTTCGAGGCGAACACGAAGGCAAGGCCGTCAAGAGCGCGGATCCGGATGGCTCCATCGCTGCCCATGTCGATTACAAGCGCATCATCGGCTCCGTGGTCTACCCCGCCTCGGAGTTGGTTCGGCCAGGCGTGGTGCGCTTAGTGGAAGGGAATCGTTTTTCGTTGGGGGAATTGGATGGCACTTCCACGCCGCGCATCCAGGCGATATCCAGCGCCATGACCCGCGCCGGATTCAAAGCCCCTGTCAGCAGCGACATTCGCGCCGAGATCTGGCTTAAGCTGTGGGGGAATCTAAGTTTCAATCCCATCAGCGCGCTGACCCACGCCACTTTGGTGGATATCTGCCAGTACCCGCCGGCTCGCGCACTGGCCGCCGCCATGATGACGGAGGCTCAGACCATCGCGGAAAAACTGGGCGTGCGCTTTCGTATCTCCCTGGAAAAACGCATCGCGGGCGCCGAGCAAGTGGGCGCCCATAAGACCTCCATGCTGCAAGACGTCGAACACGGCCGCGCCATGGAATTGCAAGCTTTGGTGGGTTCCATCGCGGAGCTGGGCCGCATGACCGGCACTCCCACGCCCCACATCGACGCCGTCTACGCCTGCGCCAGTTTGCTCGCCCACACGCTGGAGACGCAGCGGGGGCGATTGCAAGTTCAGTTGGCTTAATTCGAAAACCTTCACCACAGAGGCACGGAGACACAGAGAAAAACATTTGATACAGGAAACGACAATCCAGCCACGGAGCGCGATCGCCGAGCGAAAGAATGAGTGGCTATCGATAAGCTGATTATTGAGCATTCCCATATTCGTGACAGGCCGGGTTCATTACTACCGCTTCCCTCACCCTCGTTCCCTCTCCCGGAGGGCGAGGGAGGAAAAGCCCTTCTCCCTCCGGGAGAAGGGCTGGGATGAGGGAAAGAACTTACGTCCGCCCTGAGCTAGTCGAAGGGCGATGCGGCGATGTGAGGAGGTCTAGAGTTCATGGTTCGATCGTTCGGCTCGCTATGAACGCAAGACTTGATCGGCGAATCCCTAAATTTGATTGCCTTTCTCTGTGTCTCCGTGCCTCTGTGGTGAAAAGCCTTTTTCCAAGAGAATCACACCATGACCGACACCATCCTAGATCTTCTCTCCGCTGGCGCCGATGACGCGGTGGCCATTTCCGCACCTGGCCGCGTACCGCTCACCTACGGCGCATTGCGCGGCTTTCTGCGCGAAACTCTTTCCGCCTTGAACACCTTGGGCGTGGGGCGTAACGATCCCGTGGCCATGGTCTTGCCCAACGGGCCTGAGATGGCGGTTTCGTTTTCCGCCGTCGCCACCGGTTGCACGGCCGCACCCTTGAACCCTTCCTACAAAGCCGATGAGTTAGAGTTTTATCTGAAGGACCTCGATGCAAAACTGCTCATCGTGGAGGCAGGCAAAGCCACACCCGCCATCGATGTCGCGCATCGCTTGGGCGTGGCTGTGGCGGACCTCACGCCCACGCCCGGGCGCGGCGCGGGAACATTCACGCTGGCCCGGCGCGCAGGCGCCCTCGCGCCCGTCAAGAACGAAGCTGCGATCGCAGGCGACATCGCGCTGGTGTTGCACACATCGGGCACCACTTCCCGGCCAAAGATCGTGCCCTTGACCCAACGCAACGTATGCACCTCCGCGCGCAATATCCGCGCGACCCTGGCGCTCACCGAGGCCGACCGTGCGCTCAACATCATGCCGCTTTTCCATATTCACGGCCTCATCGCCGGCGTGCTGGCCCCTCTTTCCGCCGGGGGCCAGGTCTGTTGCACACCGGGCTTCGACGCGCTGCAATTTTTCCGCTGGATGGAAGAAGCGCGCCCCACTTGGTACACAGCGGTGCCCACAATGCACCAGACCATACTCGCTCGCGCGCCGAAAAACCAGGCGGTGATAAGTGCCAATCCACTGCGCTTCGTGCGCTCCTCATCCTCCGCGCTCCCCACGCAAGTTATCCGCGAACTGGAAGCCACTTTCAACGCGCCGCTCATCGAAAGCTATGGCATGACCGAAGCCGCGCACCAGATGGCGAGCAATCCCCTGCCTCCCAAGGTACGAAAACCGGGCTCCGTGGGCATTGCCGCCGGGCCAGAAGTCGCCATCATGGATCAAGAAGGAAATTTATTGCCCAGTGGCGCAACCGGTGAGATCGTCATACGAGGTGCCAACGTCACGTTGGGTTATCAGAACAATCCCAAGGCCAACTGCGAAGCGTTCACCAACGGCTGGTTTCGCACCGGCGACCAAGGTGTTATGGACGAGGAAGGCTATGTCACGCTCACGGGCCGCCTCAAGGAAATCATCAACCGAGGCGGCGAGAAAATCTCCCCGCGCGAAGTGGACGAGGTGTTGATGGACCACCCCGCCGTGCGCCAAGTGGTGACCTTCGCCGTGCCCCACGATAAACTCGGCGAGGATGTCGCGGCGGCCGTCGTTCTGAAGGAAGGAGTAATCGCCACGGAGAAGGAAATCCGCGAATTCGCGGGCCAACGCCTGGCACCCTTCAAGGTTCCACGCACCGTCGTCTTCCTGGACGAAATCCCCAAGGGCGCCACGGGCAAGTTGCAGCGCATCGGGTTGGCGCAAAAGCTGGGGTTAGCCTAACCTTGGGAGTACGAACAAGAATTTCCGTTGGCGAATGCGCCCTTAACATTCTCGCCCGTGTCAGTCCTCGCCGTTCTGATGTATGCGAATGCGGCCTAGTTCGACAATCCAAAGTTGGCCGAAGATTGCCTCTTTGGCAAGAGTGAGCTTCCCTCGGTTTTTAGTCTTCCAACCCATCGGCATTATGCCGCCAGTTCTTGCACATGTTGAGCACTGATCCAGTCTGCAAGGAAGATGCTTGGCGAGGTGTAGCCAAGCGTGGAATGCAGACGCCTGCGGTTATAGAACGG
>SHXO01000099.1 GCA_009693245.1 Betaproteobacteria bacterium
CTATTCGCGGGCGCGCCGGCACCACGTGGCCTCTTAGTGTTTCATTCCCTGCGCATTGAATCGAGCCATAGTGTCACTGGCCCGTCGTTGACCAGGGACACCTTCATGTTCGCGCCGAACTCGCCAGTCGAAACGGGCTTGCCTAACTCCCTGGCAAGTACCTTCAAGAATTGCGTAGCACGGCCGCGCGATATCCGGTGGCGCGGCGGCGCTGTAGGAGGGCCGGTTGCCCTTTTGCGTGGAGGCATGCAAAGTGAACTGGCTCACGGCAAGAATATCTCCCCCAACGTCCTTGACGGAGCGGTTCATCACGCCCTACTGATTGATGTTCGCATCGCTGACCTCGTCCACTCTTAGCATCACTGTTCTTTTGTCTCGCCGCGCCTGTTTCGAGCTACCGAGGATGACAGACTGCTGGTCCTGAGATTCCTCGCCAATACCGCCGATTTCCATCCATTGCCCCAATGTGCCTGAAACCGTCGTCGCGGTGTGCTGCACGTTGGTGGATCCGCCGTCATTGAAACGGTCATTCGCCGCGACGATTTCCAAGGTAACCCGGTCACCCGTGATACGCGGCGTGACGCGAAAACCGCGAGCCGCCGTTTGGTATTGGGTGGAACTGGTGATGCGCTGGCCATTGGGCGTTTGCGTAACCGACTGCGTGCTGACGGGGGCTGCTTCGCCCACTTGGATGAGTGCCTCCCTCCCCTCCATCACCCGCACTCGCTGTTCGGCGCGATCTTCGTTCGTGGAGCGTGCATTGCGTGCCCCGACCCTCACGCCCTCTCGCGGCGCATCGCCTACCACCACCTCGGCGTTACGGCCCGCCTTCGCGCGTACTCCCACGGATAGCGCTTCTTCTTCCAATTCGGCCGAACTCGCCTGGCGCACGGATATCACCAACTGGCGCGCGCGCGTGTCGATCGCGCGCAAGACTTCCTTGATCTGTTCGAGTTGTTGCGCGGTTGCCTTGACCACGAGACGGTTGTTCATTCCCGTGACCACGCTTTGCCCGTCGAGCAAAGGGCGCAGAAGAGGAATCACGTCCTCCACGCCACGGTAATGCAGAGGTAGCACAGTCACCTTCAACTCCGCGGCGAGTAGCGCGGTGCTCCATAGAAAAATCATCCAACCGTAACAGGCTCGATGCATGGGACACCTCTTCTTGAATTGGCCGGGTCCGCATGGGTAGTGGCTCACCCCATGCCCCCATCCCCCATCCCTAACCCTTCTCCCGGAGGGAGAAGGGAACTACTCCACTCGCCGCCGGATCTTGGCGGTAGAAGAGTTGCATTTGCCCGTACAGCGCGGGATAAATATCCTTCACGATATCGGGTGTTTCGAAGAAAGCTTCACTGAAAACGGCGAAAAACTCCTCGGGCGCATCGGAGGCGTAGGGGTCGATGGGCGTGTAGCGGCCGCTGTCCACCCAGCGGCAAAAATCCTCGTAAGCCTGGGTGAACACACTAGCCCATGCTTCCTGTTTCATTCCAGGATGCAGGGGCGGATGGCCATTGGCGGCGCCATTGAGCATGTCGAGTTTGTGGGCGAACTCGTGAATGACCACGTTGACGCCGTCGTGGCTGCCATGCTCGACATCCTCCCATGAGAGGATGACTGGGCCGCCAGGCCACGCTTCTCCAGATAGAGTCTCCTCGCCTTGGTGCACGATCCCCATGGGGTCCATGTAGGTGTGCCGGGGCCGGAACTGGGCCGGGTAGAGCACGATGCCGCTCCAGCCGCGGTAGTACTCCATGCCTAAGTTGAGAATGAGCATGCACGCTTGGCATGCCACGCTCAAACGCATTTTCTGCGTCAAAGGAAGTTCGTGGGCGGTGGCGAATTGCTTTTGGTCGAGAAAGAGTTGCACCAATTCGCGCAGGCGGCCCCGCTCTTCGCGATCGAGCGCTTCGAGGAAAGCGAAGCGGCCAATGGTATCGAACCATAGCCCCTCGTCTATCGGAACCCGTTCCTTGGCGCGTGCGAGCGCACGCCCGTGGCGCCACTGCTTGAAAAAAGCGAACACTACCTCGTGGCGGTCACCGCGGGAACCGCTTCTTCATCCAAGGGCAACAACACGTCCGCGGCCTCCTCGCTGCGGGGAATGGCAGTCTCGAACTCCACGCGCTCGATCTGCGCGAAACGCCGGGTGATCTTGTCGCTGGTCACGCGCACGTCTTCGGCATCCTGGTGGGCTTGGCGGATGTGATCGGCCAGTTTGCGCATGCGCTGGTCGAAGCGCCCGAACTCCTTCGCGAGCTTGCCCAGCTCGTCCTTGATGATGTGAACCTGGCGGCGCGTCTCCACATCCTTGATTACCGCGCGCGCGGTATTGAGCACCGCCATCATGGTGGTGGGCGACACAATCCACACGCGCTTTTGCATGGCCACATCTATGATTTCCTGGTGATGGGCATGTATCTCCGCGAACACAGCTTCCGCGGGTAAGAACAGGACGGCCCCATCGGAAGTCTCATTGGCGATGATGTACTTCTGGCATATATCCTCGATATGTTTGCGCAGGTCGAGGCGAAACTGGCGCGTCGCCGAGGCGCGCTCGAGTTCGGACTTATCCGGATCGAACATTCGGTGATAGTTTTCCAAGGGAAACTTGGCGTCCACGGCCACCAATCCCGTGGGCTCGGGTAGTTTCAGCACGCAATCCGCGCGCGTGCCGTTGGAGAGCGTGTACTGAAATTCGTAGGCCACCGAAGGCAAGAGGTTACGCACCAGCGCCTCCAACTGCACCTCGCCGAAGGCACCGCGCGCGCGCTTGTCGCCCAGCAACTCCTGCAAGCTCACCATGTTGGTGGTGAGCCCGTCGATTTTCTTTTGCGCTTCGTCGATGGTGGCCAGGCGCGCCATTACGTTGGCAAAGGTCTCGTTGGTCTTCTTGAACCCCTCGTCCAGGCGCTCGTTCACCTTGCCACTGATCTGGTCCAGCCTGCCGTCCACCACGCGCGTCAATGACTCGATGGTCGTCGTCACCTGCTGGGTGATGGTGCGCAGAGAGTTCTGCAGCAACTCCTGCTGTGCGCGGTTTTGTTCGCCGAGCGTGTGCATCAAGGTGGCGAGCATTTCCGAGCGCAACCCGTCGTGCTTGGACTGCATGTCCAACGTTAGAGCGGATAAGCGCTGGATGAGCACCTCGCGGTGAGAGGATAGTTCCTCTGTTTGCGAGAGCTGCAAGGCGAGGAGCGCATCCCGGCTTTGTTTGAGATCCTGGGACACGCCGTTTCGCAGCCGCTCGGAGAGATCCACCTGCATGGCGGTCTGGCGGTCCCCTAGCGCATTCAAGCCGCTGTTGAGATCCTTCAGCATGTTGAGGTGTTTGTCCTCCATGATCTGGCCCACGAGCGTGGGCAACTCAAGGGTGCCGAGGATGAGTTTTTGCACCTTGACGCCAAGCCAGCCCACGGCGAGCACGACCATCAGGGCGGCGATGCCGAAGAGTATTACGGGGATGAGGGAATCCATGGTTGGAGTATAGCGAGCGGCCGGGTGCGCGCTACTTGTCGATATCCCCCAGGCATATGTACTTCACCTCCAGGAACTCCTCGATGCCGTACTTGGAACCCTCTCGTCCCAGGCCCGACTGTTTGACGCCGCCGAAGGGCGCCACCTCCGTCGAGATCAAACCCGTGTTCACCCCCACCATGCCGTACTCCAGGGCTTCGGCCACGCGATAAATGCGGCCGATGTCGCGGCTATAGAAATAGGAGGCGAGCCCAAACTCCGTGCGGTTGGCCAGCTCGATGACTTCGGCTTCGTCCTTGAACTTGATGAGCGGCGCCACGGGGCCGAAAGTTTCCTCTCGAAACACCTTCATGCTGGGCGTCACACCGACCAGCACCGTGGGTTCATAGAAGGTGCCACCCAGCGCGTGCCGTTTTCCGCCTACAAGCGCCTTGCCGCCCCCAGCGGTGACATCGGCCACATGCTCTTCCACCTTGGCTAGTGCGTTGCGGTCGATCAACGGGCCTTGCACCACGCCCTCTTCCATGCCGTTGCCCACCTTCATCTGCCCCACTTTCTTGGCGAGTTTCTCGGCGAAGACATCGTAGACACCAGCTTGCACGAAGAGGCGGTTGGCGCACACGCAAGTTTGCCCGGTGTTGCGAAACTTGGAGATCATGGCGCCTTCTACCGCGGAATCGAGATCCGCATCGTCGAACACGACGAAGGGCGCGTTGCCCCCCAGTTCCAGGGAAAGTTTCTTGATGGTGCTGGCGGATTGCTGCATCAACACCCGCCCCACTTCCGTGGAGCCGGTAAAGGTGAGTTTCGCCACCATGGGGTTGGAGGACATCTCACCGCCGATGGCGGAAGCCGAACCCGTCAACACGCTCAGCACGCCCGGCGGCACGCCGGCTTCCTCGGCCAGCACGACCATCGCCAGCGCCGAAAAAGGTGTTTGCGTGGCGGGCTTCAAAACCATGGCGCATCCGGAGGCGAGTGCCGGCCCGGCTTTGCGGGTGATCATCGCGTTGGGAAAATTCCATGGCGTGATGGCGGCGCACACGCCGATAGGTTGTTTGATGACGATGATGCGTTTGCCGGCGGCATGCTGGGGAATGGTATCTCCGTAGATGCGCTTGCCTTCTTCCGCGAACCATTCGATGAAAGAGGCACCGTAGGCAATCTCGCCGCGTGCCTCCGTGAGAGGCTTGCCTTGTTCGGCGGTGAGGATGCGAGCCAGGTCTTCCTGGTGCTTCATCATCAAATCGAACCAGCGGCGCAGAATCACGGCGCGCTCTTTCGCGGTGCGCGCGGCCCAGCCTTTCTGTGCCCGCTTGGCCGCCTCGATGGCGCGGCTGGTTTCCGCGGCACCCATCACCGGGATGGTACCCAAGGTGACACCGTTGGCGGGATTCATCACCGCCTTGGTCTGGCCGCTGTCGGCGTTGCACCATTGGCCGTCGATGTAGGCTTGCTGGCGGAAAAGATCCGAGCGCGTGATCTGCATGGTAGGTTTCTCCTAGGGGAGCGAGCGGGAATGACGGGGCATTCTACCGGCACCACCCGTATTGACGTTAGTGGGTATCCTTATGCCTTCCGTTCTCAGTGTGTCAATGTCCCAATGAAACCCATCGCGGTTTTTCAGAACTCTCGCAACGACGGACCTGGCGAGTTCGAAGCATTTGCCATGGCCCATGCCCTCCCCCTGGCGATACACCGCCTCTATGCCGGTGATTCACTGCCGCGGAGCATGGAATCCTTTAGCGGACTTTGCATCCTGGGCAGCCCCAAGAGCGCCAACGACGAGCGTGATGAGTTTCGCGAAATGGAGCGCCTCATTCGGCAGGCCAGGGACATGATGGTTCCGGTGATCGGTCACTGCTTCGGCGGACAAATTCTCGCCAAGGCCTTGGGTGCAACCGTGGGGCGCGCCCCCGTTGCGGAGATCGGTTGGTCCAACGTCAGCGTATCTTCCAGTCCCTTGGCCCGTGAATGGTTCGGCGCCGAGCGTTTTCCCATGTTCCAGTGGCACTACGAAACTTTTTCCGTGCCTCCCGGCGCAATGCTGCTCGCCGCCAGCGAACACTGCGCCCACCAAGCCTTCTGCGCGGACGATATCCATCTGGGCATGCAATTCCATTGCGAGGTGGATGAACTGAAAATCGAGGAGTGGCTGGATAAAACAGGTTGTACCGAGATCGCCTCCGCATCCTCCCCTGGCGTTCAGGATCCTGAAAAAATTCGCGCCCTCGTGCCCTCCTTGCTGCAAACCAGCAAGCGTACGGCCGCCGCCATCTATACCCGCTGGGCATCGGCACTACGACGATAGCAGAGCCCGCACCTATTCGAGTTAGTATCTTTCCGATCCCAAGGAGCCCATTCTGGACAAGCACGCCCTCAACGCAAGCCTTTCCCCTGGCGGGCCTCACCATCTTCTATCCCTCCTCGCCGGCGATTGGGAGGGGAGCACGCTTACCTGGCTTGAGCCAGGCGCCACCGCCGACGAAGCCACGCAGCACGGCACCTTTCAGGTGATTCACAGCGGCTGGTTCGTGCTGCACGAATACCAGAGCACCTTCCAAGGCAATCGCACCACGGGCATGGCACTCCTCGGGTATCACATCCTCAGAAAGAATTTCGAGATGCTGTAGACCGATACGTTTCACATGGGCACTGGAATGATGCTGTGCCGGGGCGAGGAGATGGCGCGCGGCTTTTCCGTGCTCGGGCATTACGACAGCCCGGTGGGAGGAGTCCAATGGGGCTGGCGAACTCAATTGGAGTTGGTGGACCCCAATAACGTCATTCTCAACTCCTGGAACATCGCTCCGGGCCACCCGGAAGTCAAAGCCGTGGAAACCACTTACACTCGCGTCAGAGCCCTATCGTAGTCCCGCACTCAACCGCACCGGAGGCGTTATGTACTCGAGAATTCTCCTTCCCACCAATGGTTCTGAGTTATGCGATGCCGCCAATGAGGAAGGCATCCGCTTCGCGAAATCCATGAACGCCACCATCGTCGCCTTTCACGCCATTCCGGCGAGCTTTTATGTGGCCTTCACCGAGTTCGGTCCCGCCGAGCCTTTGCAAGACCAGCTCGAGAAAGACGCCCAGTTGCGCGGCGACAACCTCGTGGCCGAAATCGCGGAGCGGTGCCAGGCCAGCGCGGTGGCGTGCGAGACCCTCACCTTGGTCAATGATCACGCCTGGGAAGCGATCATCGAAGCGGCCCACACCAAACGCTGCGACTTGATATTCATGGCGTCCCACGGCCGCCGGGGGCTGTCTGCCCTATTACTGGGTAGCGAAACCATGAAAGTGCTCACCCATACCAAGGTACCGGTGCTGGTGTACCGGTAGTGCCTAAGCCGCGAGCGTATGTTCTGCTGTGGACGCTGGCCGCCGCGGCTTGTGGCGATGCGTGGTCTCGTGGCAGCACCGAGGAACTTCTTACGGCTTTGGAAGCCGCGCGCCTTTCCCAAGGCGTCGCCGGTGCAAGCTTCGCCATAGTGACTCCAGGTGCCGTGCTGCGCATGGGCGGCGTGGGCGTCATGGATTGGGAAAAACCCACGCCGGCCACCGAGGACACCCTCTTTCGCATCGGGTCCGTCACAAAAGTATTCACGGCTTCGGTGCTGTTACAAATGCAGCAGGAAGGCAACCTCAAGCTGGCCGGCAAAGTTCGGCAGCATGCGCCGCTCGCGTCCTACATCAACCCATGGGAGGCCGCGCACCCGCTTCGTATCGAGCATTTGCTGGAGCACACGGCCGGTCTTCAGGATTTGACCAAGGAGGAGTTCGACAGCAGCGACCCCAAACCCTTGACCCTGGAAGAAGGCCTGGCGCTGCGGCCCGATTCGCGCACGGTGCGCTGGCAGCCAGGAATGCATTCCTCGTACTCGAATTCGGGCTACGGTCTTGCCGGCTACGTCATCGAGCAAGTACTCAAGCAACGCTACGAGGACGCTGTCCAGATTCGCCTGTTCGATCCCCTCGGGATGAAGAGCAGCGGATTTTTTCAGGACGATGCCTCCCGCGCACGGCTTGCCACCGGCTATCAACCGGACGGTAAAACCCCGCTACGCTATTGGCACATGATCATGCGGCCCTTCGGCGGCATTCACACCAGCGCGCGCGACATGGTTCCCTTCCTCCAGATGATGCTCAAGGAAGGCCGTCACGCAGACAAGGAATTGCTTTCGCCAGAATCCATCCGGCGCATGGAAACACCGCTCACCACCCTCGCGGCGCGCTCCGGTTTGCGCTTTGGCTATGGCCTCGGAGTGCATCATTACCTGTACCGCGGATTCGTTTTTCTTGGCCATGGGGGCGATGCCGACGGTTACCTCGCGCACTTCGGATACAACCGCTCGCTGGGTACCGCCTACTTCATCGCCATCAACCGCTTTCATTGGTCCGCGCTGCGCGCGCTACGGCGTGTCATCGAGGCATGGATCACGGAGGATGCCTTGCCAAGCGTTCCGCCGCCGGAGATGAAACTCACGCAGGATCAACTACGCGAATATACGGGCCGCTACGAGGCGGCCACTTCCAGGTTCACTCAAACCAGCGCCGCGGAGCGCTCCCAGCAAATCGTCCGCGTTGTCTACGCGGACGGACGGCTCTACACCGAAACCGCCAACGGCTCGCGCGACGCGCTCATTGCGGTCACCCCACGGCACTTTCGCCGCGAGGGGGAACCGGAGGCCACCGCAGCCTTCGTATATGGAGAGGACGGGAAGCTGTACTTTCAAGAGGACGAGAACTTGGTGCGGGTTCCCGAGCCGTGAAGGCTGAATTCAAAATCCTCACCACAGAGGCACAGAGAACGGCGAATGCATTCGAAAAAATGCTCTTCATGGGGACGGCATAACCCAATATTGCCGGCTAAAGCTCGTTCGCCCTGAGCTTGTCGAAGGGTGAATGGGCTTCGACAAGCTCAGCCCGATCGGCTAACAGAACAGCTACGCGGCATACCCCCTCCTTTTGCTTTCAGCCAGAAAGTGGTTTTCTCTGTGCCTCTGTGCCTCTGTGCCTCTGTGGTAGACAGCCTTCCAGGTTCAAGCAGTCGGCCGCACCAACAACAACGCCGCCCGGAATGGGACTAAAGTCAGAACGGCCAAGGCCAGCTTCACGGCGAAATCTCCCAGCCCCAAGGTGACCCACGGCACACCGGTGCCGTAAAAGGCGAGCGCGAAGAACAAGGCCGTGTCCAGCGCCGAGCCCGCCAAAGTGGAGTATAGCGGCGGCTTCCACCATGAGCGGCGGCGCAGGCGGTCGAAAATCCACGCATCCACCAGTTCGGCGCACAAAAAGGCTGTGCCGGAGGCGAACGCAATCCTGGGCGTGGCGAAGATAGCAGACAGAATAATGGCCGCCACGAATCCCACGTAAATCAATTGGCGCGCGGCCTTGAACCCGTAATAGCGGTTGGCGATATCGCTGGTCAAGAACGCGAAGGGGTAGATGATGGCCCCCCAGGTCAACCAATCGTTGAGGGGGTATTGAACGAGGATGTTCGAGCTCAATATCACCGCGATCATCACCGCGGAGACGCATGCGAAGGGGACTAAACTGGCCAAGGAGGGCTCCCGGTCAAAAGGGTGCGCATTCTCCCTTATCGCGCGCCGTCGCACCAGAGCAGGCGCGCGCTCCCGCCGCACTCCCCTGCAAGCACCGCGTTTTGACAGTGATCCAGGCCTAGCCGGCGGATCGCGGTAGCATCGATGTTCAATACGAAAAACCCAAGCTCGGCTGCGTAATCCGGCCCGTCGCTGCTCGCTGCCAGGAAGCGAAACCCCTGGCGCCGAAGTTCTCGTCGAAGCACGGCATTGCGGCCTTGGTTGCGCCAGCGCGGCAACACCCAGGAGCGGGGATTCCACGCCGTCATGAAACCCCAGCAACGCGCGCCTAGTTGCCGCAGCACTCTATCCAGAGCTGGGTTTTCTTGATCCACGAAAATGCGTACTGTATGGCGGCCGAAGCGAACCCAGTATCGCGCCGTGCGATAGGTGTGTTCCAGCGTCCTTTGGCGCGAAATTTTCTAGACCACTTTCACCGCAATACGGTGGCAAGCATTGTTGCCATAGCCGCCTTCGTTCCACTCCGGCACCACCAACGGCTGCACTCGCCCGCCGTCATCGGTGGCGCGCGCCCAGATCTCGTAATAGCCCTTCGCCGGGAACGTGACGTCGGCCGTGAATCGTTGGGGAGCGTAGCGGTTGCGTGGCGTCGTGATCCTGGTACCCATCCAAGTCTTGCCAAAGTCCATGGAGAGATCCACCTTTTGCACACGATGGGCGCTGGTCCAAGCCCTTCCCCGCACTTGCAGCGGAGCGCTCTGCTCATGCTGAATTCCTGACTTGGGGAACGTGATGATGGACTTCACCGGCATGTCTTCGATGATGCAGTAGTTGTCCGATGCCCGCCCCGCCGTGCTCCCCTTGCAGGGCATGCGATAGTCGCGGCCGTTCATCTTCTCGCCGTCGTGCACCTTGTTACGAACGGAAATGCGCGTGACCCATTTACCGGACGCCGAGGCCGGATAGCCGCCAAATATCAAGCGCAGCGGAAAACCGTGCGCAAAAGGTAGGTCTACCCCATTCATTCCCCAAACGATGAGCGATTCCTCTTCCAACGCTTTCGCGACCGGCACTCCTCGCGAAATCGCCTCCTTCTTGGGATCTCCGCTCAAATGGGCGTCCACGCTGTGGTATCCGACGTAGACCGCATCGTCCTTCACGCCTGAGGCGTGCAGCACGTCGGCCAGTTTCAACCCATTCCACGTGGGAAAACCAACCCCCCCGTAAGTCCACTGATTCCCCTTGGCAGGAGGATTGAACGCGGCGCGCCCGTTACCAGCGCACTCCAAGGCAATGTGATGAGTGACAGGTTTGAATTTCACCTTGAGTTCCGCCAAGCTATAGCTCTTTCTCGTTGCCGCCGATTCGCCATCGATCGTTAGCATCCAGTCCAACGGATCGAGTTGATCGGGCTTGGGCATTAGGCCATTGTTGCGCACAAACATCAAACTCGCAGGGGTGTAATTGTCATCCAGCAAATGCGCGGGCGTCTCCGCCACGAATGGCTGGTCGCCCAGAACGATTAGATCGGCATCCTTGCCATAGGCTTCCAGATCGTCCTTCGCCAACGCGACAGGAATGAGACCATTGGGATAATTTCGGCCGAAAGGCACGTGCATGCCCACCGCCGCGGCAATGGCAAGGCCGCCTCCACGTTTAAGGAAACTCCTGCGCTCAAGTTCGATGCCATTTGATGCGAAGCCCGGCGTCTTCGGGAGAGTGTGATTCATTTCTAATCCTGGCAGTGGGTTGTTCGAGTGGTGTGCAGCTCGCTAAGCGAGCTTATATTGACACAAGCGGGACCTCATTCTTAGCGCCTCGCCCCTCATTGGTGGAACGCGACAGACTGGGCTGGTGGTAATTGGTTACATCAAGTCGCTGGGCGAAGCGGGGCTTCCAGGCAGAGTGCGGTAACGAACAGATGTCGCTCTCTAAACCGGTATACGATAATGCGTAGCTGCCTCCTACTTGGCGAGGACTGGTTTATCCCGGCAGGAGATGGACTGCAACCTTGCGAATGAGTTGTTTGACTATGCCAAGAAACGATCCAATACGCTGCGGAGAAATCGCCTTAACCATGC
>SHXO01000100.1 GCA_009693245.1 Betaproteobacteria bacterium
CGGCAAAGACGATGATGGACAAGGTGGCTGGATCGCGGCCCGCGGATTCCGCGGCCTTGCGCAGGCGCGCCACGGCGGTTTTGGGATCCCACCCGCCGCGCGCGCGCGGAAACCACCCGTCGCAAAATTCCGCTACCCGGGCAAGCGTGTGGTCGGTCTCGCCGCCGAGAAATACGGGAGGATAGGGTTTTTGCCTGGGCTTGGGATATTGCCAGGTGGGATCGAAGTTGACGAACTCCCCGTGGTACTGCGCTTCTTCCTGGGTCCACAGGGCTTGCATCGCCAGCATGCGTTCGCGCATGAGCTTGAAACGGGCGTCGTAGCGTGCGCCGTGGTTTTCCATCTCGTCCGCGTTCCAGCCGGCACCGATGCCAAAGATGAAGCGTCCGCCGGACATTTGGTCCAAGCTCGCCACGCATTTCGCGGTGACAATGGGATCGCGCTGGGTGATCAATGCGATGCCCGTGCCCAGTTTCAACTTCTTCGTCGCCGCCGCCGCGAAGGATAGGGCGACGAAGGGATCGTGGGTGTGGGAATAACGCTTCGGCAATTCACCGCCGCTGGGAAACGGCGTTCGGCGGCTGGTGGGAATGTGGGTGTGCTCGCACACGAACAGCGATTCGAAGCGGCGCGCTTCCAAGGCAACCGCAAGCTCGCTCACATCAATACCGTAGTCGGTGGGAAAGTGGAAAACACCAATGCGCATCGGAGATCCTCCAAGAGATGAGGCGGCGTTATAGCATGCATTGGCTCGTTCGTTGTTTTGGCACGGGCATGCAACCCCTGGGGTTAAGATAGCGATCGGCTCGTATTCCCCGCGCTCCTGGCGCGGGCACAAATTTGGGGGGATTCCATGGGATGGGTTCGAACGCTATTCTGTCTCCTTGCGGCCGCAATCGCGGCGGCTAGTTTCGCCGCGAGCGTGGAGTTCTTCGCCCCGCAAGGTGAAGTCAAAGGCGTTCGCCAGGTCACGGCGCGCTTTAGCGAGCCCATGGTCCCCTTCGGCGATCCGCGCCTGGTCTAGCCCTTCGACATCGAGTGCGCGGAAAAAGGAAACGGGCGCTGGGCCGATCCCAAGAACTGGGTGTTCGATTTCGAGCACGATCTACCTGCGGGTGTGCGCTGCCGCTTCTCGGTCCGGACTGGGGTGACCAGCGATTCGGGCTCCCCGCTCGAGGCCGCCTGCTTTGAATTCACCACGGGCGGCCCGGCGATTCTTGAACAGCTTCCCTACGAAGGTAGCCGGATAGACGAGGAGCAAGCCTTTGTCCTGGGCCTGGATACCCATGACACCGCGGAATCCGTGCTGGCCAATGCCTGGTGCGACGTAAAGGGGATCAAGGAAAAAATCGGCTTCAAGCTGATTGAAGGCAAGGACCGCGAGGCCATCCTTAACGGCCGTGCGGAATTTCTCAACCGTTTTCAGCGCCTGTTCCTGAGTGGATCGCGGATGGATCGCATGCTCAAGGACCCCAACGATCTACCCCTGGTGATCTTGCAGTGCAAACGCCGGTTTCCCAATGGCGCGGAAATCAAGCTGGTGTGGGGCAATGGCATCGCGTCGCGCTCCGGAGATGTTCGCGGAGATTCCTAACGAGAAAATCAGTGTCGTGCCCTGACCGAACGACGTGATCGATGGTGAATTCGCTTATAACTCAAGGCGGTGTGTTACGGTTTGGGCCACGGTCATGGCTCTTGCTTTACAGGAGTGGCGGTCTTGTAGACGATCCATTATTCGTTCCACCCTGCGCCCCAGCCAATGAGTCTTATCCTAGCACTTCTCTTGATATCCGTCTTGGTGGCCATGGCAGGTTGTGCGGCCATCGCGACCGGGCTCATATCTGTTGGGGCCGGATTCGGCGTCAGCCATCACATCAGTGGTACTAGCCAGCGTACTTTCTCGCAGCCGATTTTACGAGTCAAGATGGCAACTATTGCCGCGCTCAAGCGCATGGGTATCAAGTTGGATTCGGCGGAAAAAACGAAAACGGGAGAAGTTCTCAAGGCCACCGCCAGAGGCCGCAAGATCGAGGTGGAGTTGGAGGAAATCACCCCTACCGCCACCCGCATGAGATCGGTGGCCATGAAAAATTGAGGATGGGTTCTAGATTCAGCCACGGGACAGGAGATCGTGGCGCAGACCGAGAAAATCTTGGGCCGCTAATCCACGAAGCCTCCCGCGCGCGAGCCAGCTTCCTAAGCTTCACCGATGCTTCCGATTTGTTGTCGCCGAGCGAAGGACCGCTCGGGGACGAATCGAACCAGCGCATCATTTCCATACCCTGATCGTGTAACCTTGGCGCTCCCTTGTGCCAAGTGAGTTTGAGTTTTCCGCGCAGTGAGAATTGCCTGTATTTTCCTCTGGCTGATCGCCAGTTCCGCCTCCGCCCTGACCTTTGAAGAGGTCAAACGCCTCCACATCAGCACCGAAGCGTTGCTCTATGATCGCAATGGCGAAGTGATACACCAATTGCGCGTGGACATGAAGGGCCGGCGCATGCCTTGGGTGGCACTCACGGATCTTTCTCCCAAGGTGGTGGAAATCATCGTGCGCGCGGAGGACAAGCGCTTTTTCGAGCATGTGGGTGTGGACTGGCTGGCACTCGGCGATGCAGCTTGGGATGCCGTTCGCGGTAAGCCGCGGGGGGCCAGCACCTTGAGCATGCAGGTGGCGGCCATGCTCAACGCGGATCTACGTTTACGCGGAGGGCGGCGCACCCTGGGACAGAAGTGGGACCAGATTCAAGCCGCCCGCGAACTGGAAAAGACCTGGAGCAAGCGGCAGATCTTGGAAGCTTATCTCAATCTGTCTACCTTTCGCGGAGAAGTGCAGGGCGTTGCGGCGGCCTCCCACGCCATCTTTCGCAAGCAACCCAGCGGCCTCAATGAAGCGGAAACCTTGCTACTGGCGTCTTTACTGCGTGGTCCCAATGCACAACCTGGCGTGGTAGCAAAGCGTGCCTGCATGCTGGGCAGGGCAAGCGACGCGAAATACGAATGCGCGAGGTTAAACGTCCTTGCCCTGGACACCTTGGGTGTTCCGCCCAACATCGTTCCGGCGGTGGCGCTGGCACCCCATGTGGCGCGGCAGCTTCTCTCCCCAGCTGCCCGCGAAGTGCAATCTTCCCTCGATGGCAATCTGCAAGCTTTTGCTACAGAGGCGGCGCGGCGCACGCTGCGCGATCTCTCCTTACAAAACGTAGGTGATGTGGCTGTGCTGGTGGTAGACAACGCCAGCGGGGAAGTGCTGGCCTACGTAGGCAATGCCGCGATCCATGACAAAACGCGTTTCGTGGATGGCATTCGTGCGGCGCGCCAAGCGGGTTCCACCCTCAAGCCTTTCCTATATCAGTTAGCTTTGGAGAAACAGATCCTCACCGCAGCCTCGTTGCTTGAGGATGCACCGGTGAATTTGGTCACTCCCGCCGGTCTATATGTGCGGCAAAACTACGAGAAGGATTTCCACGGTTTGGTGAGCGTGCGCACGGCCTTGTCCAGTTCCTTGAATGTGCCCGCGGTGCGCAGCCTTGCCATGCTAGGCCCGGATGTTTTCGTGGACCGCTTGCGTGCCCTCGGTTTCGATCACATCGATCGCGACGGGGACTTCTACGGTTATTCCTTGGCACTGGGCTCGGCGCAGGTAACGCTTTGGGAATTAGTGAATGCCTATCGCACGCTTGCCAATGGCGGACGGCGCTCGCCATTGTCCTTGACGATGGAGGCCAAACCGAAGGGCGAAAAAGTCCTGGAACGTGCGCCGGCCTGGATCGTTTCCGATATCCTCGCCGACCCCTTGGCGCGTAGCGTGGGTTTCGGTCTGGATACGCCCCTTAATCCGCGCTATTGGTCGGCGGTCAAGACGGGCACAAGCAAGGATATGCGCGACAACTGGTGCGTGGGATTCAGCACGCGTTACACCGTGGGGGTATGGGCTGGAAACTTCGAAGGCACTTCCATGTGGGACGTTTCCGGAGTCACGGGCGCCGCGCCGTTGTGGCAGGCGGTCATGAACTATCTGCATCGCGGCATCCCCAACGGAAGGCCGGCACCGCCGCTTGGCATCGAGCAAATCCAGATCACTTTCGATGGCGATGCCGAGCCTTCGCGCGCCGAGTGGTTTCTGGCGGGGACCGGAGAGGTTCATATTGCGGCCAAGCCAGAAGGCGCCCAACGCACCCGCATTGTGTATCCTGCGCCGGGGCAGATCATCGCTCTGGATCCCGACATACCAGGTGCGCAACAACGCGTGCTGTTTCAGGCCAGCGCACAAGTGGCGGGAAGTGCCTGGCGTTTGAACGACCAATTCCTTGGCGACGGCAGTGGCATCCTTGCGTGGGAACCGCAAGCTGGAAGCCATGTCTTGAGCTTGCATCAAGCCAACGGAACCGAATTGGACCGGGTGGAGTTCCAAGTGCGCGGCATACGATCGGAGAACAAGGGTAAGGAATGAAACATAGACCGATATTGTGGAGGGCGCTTGGCGCGATGCTGGTGACCGGCATTTCGGGCGTTCCGGCCCTTGCGAATGAGGAAGAGCTTCCACCGGTGGTGGTGCGAAAACAAAGCGGGTTCTCCTATATCTCGGGCGGGCTGGGGGAATTGGGGCGCAAAGCCATGGCCAAGGTGGCGAATAAATATCCCATGCAACTCATCTTCACGGCGGAAGGAGAAGGGCCGGATGTGGCCGGCGTGAAGGTTACGGTGTGGGATCGCAGGCTCAAGAAACAAATCGAAGCCGTGGCGGAAGGTCCGGCTTTCTACTTCACGCCAGATTCCGGCCGCTGGACCATCGAGGCGGAATACAGGGGAGAAACCGTCAGCCGCACCGTGGACCTGATTGGCCGGCGCTACATCCTTTTGGAGTTTCATTTCAAAGGCCCGGCAGCGGTACCAAACCAATGAGTGTAGCGAGAATGCGACGAACGCACACATCCGGGTCTTACAACGATTTCACCGCCCTGGTTTATGCGGCATGCTAACCGGAGGAAGGAGGTCACACTTACAGAATTCGGGAGTCAAGCAACAATGAAACGACGTGTTATCACCGCGGTTTTGGCGGTCTCGCTCTTGGTGGGTTTCAATATTTAGGCATCGGAAGACGAAGAATTTCTCCTAGAACCTCGCACCCAGAATGGAGTGGTCTATCTCTCGGGAGGGGTTGGCGCTGACGAGCGCGATGCCATGCGCGCCGTGCAACATGAATACACCTTATGGCTTTCCTTCGAGCACGAAGGCGAGGCGGTGTTAACCGCGGATACGGAAGTGGCGATCCGCGACGCTAATGGCAGGCTGGTCTTCGAAGCCGCTGCCGAGGGCCCGTGGATCATGGTTAATCTGCCAGCGGGCCGTTATCGCGTCACCGCCAAGCAAGACGACCAGTTGGGGTCGCAGATCGTGGCCGTGGGATCCAAGGGTGTCACCCGGAGCGCCATGAGATTTCAAGGAAAAGAAAAAAGCTAGCGCCACTTGGACAGGGCGCCGCCATGCGCCCTACGAAGATTCGCATATCGCACGGACCATCGACTCACGCGAGCTATTCTGCACGCTCTCCATGAAATTGGCGGCCTGAGTATCGATATTTCGTGATCCGGCCTTGGCTCCTGTCGCGAGCGGCCCCGTGTACATTTCGATGCGCGACCACTCCAGACGCTTCGTCGCACAGTCGATTTCTATGAGATGAATGGAAGACTTGTAAACGCGGGCTGACTCAACGTCGAAACGTGTATCCAAGTGATCGAACAAAAACCAGGCCGATTTGTTTTTTCCGTTGCGCACCTTCACGCTCGACAGATCGGCGTATACGTTCGATGATCCCGTGGCCGTGACATATTCCCAATCGGCTGCAAGGGCAGGCGTGGCAAGAAAAAGCGTGGGAATAGCGAGGACGATTGCGTGGAAGATTTTCATTGGCGCTAGATTCTATCAGCGTTCCAAGTTAGCTCTGGCGCTCGCCTTGTACGCAATTCGTTGCGTGTACCATGAATGCACCGGACGAGAAGGAAACTCCAAAATGCATAGGGTGACGCGTATTACTTGCGCAGTGTTGAGTTTGGCCAGCATGACCGCCTTGGCGGCCCCTGAGTGCACCAAGGCACCCAAGGAGAAATGGATGAGTGAGAAGGAGATGAAGGCCAAACTCGAGGCGCAAGGCTACAAGATCAAGCGCTTTGAAGTCCTCAGTAGCTGTTACGAGATTTACGGCCGAAACAAGGACGGTAAGAAGGTCGAAATCTATTTCGACCCGGTGGATGGGAGCATCGTCAAGCAACGAGGGGGGTAATGCCATCTCGTTATCCCGCGCCCGAAGGCTCCCGAACTATCTTGGTGTGGGATCTTTTCGTGCGGATATTCCATTGGTCCCTGGCGCTGAGTGTGTTCACTGCCTTCTTTTTCACGGAGGCTGGTGAAAAGCCCCATGAAATTGCGGGTTACCTCGCCCTTGGGTTGGTATGCGCGCGCGTGATATGGGGCATTACGGGAACGCGCTACACCAGGTTTTCGCAGTTCGTCCCAGGGCCGAAGGCGTTACTGGCCTACCTGGCTGCGATGGCCAAGCGGCGGGAGACGCGCTTTATTGGCCATAACCCTGCTGGCGCGATCATGGTTCTCGCGCTACTCGCCGCGGTGCTGGCGGCAAGTATCAGCGGTTGGATGCTGACTACGGAGACCTACTTTGGAGAGGCATGGGTCGAGGTATTGCATAAGACCGTTTCCAACGCGTTGATGAGCCTGGTTGGGTTGCATGTTGGCGGCGTGCTCTACACCAGTTGGCGCCACGCCGAGAACCTCGTACGCGCCATGATCACCGGACGCAAACCGTCATAGAGTGGCCACCGTCACTGCGTCATGCTCGCGAACGAATCAGCCAGGGTGGTGGGAACCGGAGGCTGAAATGGTTTATCGTTGAGCAACATCTGGCCGTTGCTGAAGTTGAACTTGCTGGAAATGTATTCGCCCTCTTTGATAATCCATCCTTGAGCCGCCGCGGTTTGCAGCAGGCTGGCGAGCGCCTCGGGTTGCAGGGTGGATTGGCTCGCTGGACGGGGCATTGCATTTATCATTTGCCCAATCCACGCGATGGGTAACTTTCCTTCCGCCTTGAGCACCAACTTCGGCATCAGAACGGGGATCATCGCGGCGAACTGTAGGCCCTTAAGGTCCTCCGCGGTAACCCCGTTGACGCCTAGCGTATACGACACCGATGCTTCTTTGCCCGCGTAAACTACGCGTAATTTATCTAGCCCATATTCCGGGTTGTGCAGTAGTAATTGCATCAAGTCCGATTGCATGGCCTGCATCATGGAAGCGCCCGCGTTGGGGTCGCGCAGCGCCCCGCAAGTAAAAGCGGTCTTGAATATGTGCTGCATCACCTTCGCAAAGGTTGGGCGGTGCACGCGCTTCATGGATGCTTGCATTTCGATCTCGTCCAACTTGACGTCATTGAAAGCGGCGGAGGCCGTGAACCGGGAGGTGGAGGTGAGCAGCTCTTGCTGTAAAGTGGTATCGGAGTCCAATAGGAGTTTGCTCATCTTCATGTTAAAGGCTGGCCCCGATGGATTGGGGAATGCCGCATCCGCGGACTCGATGATGAATTGCGACTTCCCCGTGGATACCCATAGGGCATCTAGTGCCAGTTCGCCCTCGCCCTTTAGATGCATGCGGCCGATCTTTAAGGAAGCGCCGTCTTTCTCGCTGTTAGCCTCGAAACCTGCGCTTGTCGCATTCATGGTGTAACGAGAATTTTCCCCTTGCCCTGAAACGGTGCCGGTCATTCCGTGCCAGATGAATTTCGACCCGTCGGGCGTGGTGAACTGGCCGGCCGGAATCGAGAAGGTTTGTCGATAGGAGCCATCGAAGCCAATGACCGTGCGCGTGCTGTAGGGTGGCTTACCGTTGAAAAATGCCCCGATGGCTTCCTGCGCTTGTGGCGGCAATACGATTTCGCTATCGATCACCGATAGGGCGGCCCTATTCCAACCGGGAAACGGGCCGTGCTGGATGTTTTCCTTTACTTGCAAGGAGAAGGGCGGTTTCCCACCGGTTCCGGCACATCCGATTTCAAGGGTCGTCGTCCGAGTGGAATTTAGGATTCCCTTGCCATGTTCAATCTTGGCCACTTTCGCGAAGGGAATTTGCGAGGCGATTTTGTGTGTCACCTCATCTAGCCGGTCGTGTGTCTTGGTGCCTAGATAGTAGGCCGCTCCAACACCCGCGCCCGCGGTAACCAGAACGGTGGCGCCGAGGCCAAGAATGGCTTTGTTCATGATCTCTTTCCTTTGTCATACTCTCATAGGGACGGGGCGTAAAGAGCAGGAACCAAGCCAGGGTGTTTAGCCGTTAAGGTGCGAGTGGGATCTCCCTAGACGGCAAACATGTGTACTGCGGGGCATATGTCAACGCAATCTAAACTCCGTAGTCGCCGCCTTGAGGCGAATGATGGGACAAGCTATTCCCGGCCGCGATTTCCACCGCCGGTTGCTCCACGGCGAGCGCTTGCGAAGATGCCGCTTGCAGTGCCGCCAGCATGATGGCCGCCCATAACGATTTCAGTGTTCCCTTCATGACAAACTCCTTTGCGCGTGCGTATCGGGTCGTGTTCAATCGGTTCGTGTCCACTCTGCGTCTCCTCAGTCGTTGGCCAACAAATCTATGAAGCACCGATACTCACGTGCGTTCCCGAAATCCCCGTCCTCGTCATGCTCCGGGCTCATGAATCTGGCAAGAGCACGGTCTCGGTCCTCCGGGGCCGCGCCGAAGCCTTTGCATTTTCGCGCTTCGGTCAAGAAATGGGTGAAGCCGCGCCGGTCATCCAGCAAACTCGTCATGCGCAAGCAGTGTTTGATCGCCAGGGTGCGATCACCGTCCAGTTTGGTTCTTTCAAGAACGTTCTTTTGTTCCGCCAGTATGCTCTTCAGGCATTCCCGGTAGGTGTCCTCGGACATCAGCTTCCGGTTACGCTCGCCAAAGTGCATTTCGCGGCGGATGTTCAACAGGTTGGTTTCGTAGCGGGGCAATAAACCGGGGGCGGATTTGCGTGCCAGTGCGACGGCGCGTTCGAAGGCTTGTTTCGCATCCGGCACGCGTCCCTTTACGCGAAGAATCGTGCCGGTGAGGGCGGCCACGCAGGCCCAAGTGTCCGCAGAAACCGGGCGCTCCGGCACATTGTCCCCGGCTTTTTCCACTCGCGACAACAGATCCAGGGCAGCATCGAGGTTGGCATCGGGCCTTCGCAGTGAATCCATCACCAGTTCCAACCAGGGCGCCTTTTGTCCCAGGAAGGCATAACTGCCCCAGGGAGTGAGCCTGACAAAGGCTTCGTTGTGGATCCATAGGGCCACATCGGCGGGAATCGGACGCTTCATCTGCGTCCAATAATGCAAGTGCGAGCGCGTGTATTTGCCGTGGACGGCCCCCGCGTTCTTGTTGATCTCGTTCACTGTCCGGGTGGTGCCCAGATCCTTCTGTAAACGCCCAAGTAACTCAGCCGCCTTGGAATCTCTTTGCATAAGCGCTCCTTTGTTCGTTGCGCGAAGCCCGCGAAGCACCGGGAACGGTTTCCACCGCCGGTACGTTGAGAGCCGCGCCTTTCAAGCCGGTGAAAGACACCGCCAGTTCGATCACCGCCCATGCATTCTATATGCCCATAGCATGAGCGCAAGCAAGGCGTTGCGTTTCCGTAACGCGTATGTGCATGGCTTGCTCCGGCGTTGCGAATCCGAAACCTTGGAGCGTGCGTGTTGCGCTTTGGATCACGAAGATGCCAGTGCGACACGGCAAGTGCGCTCAAACGGCCAAGCGTCCATCGCCGTCGTGATCAACGGCCGAAGGAAAAAACTATGTACCCGAATCGTAAGTTCAAACATCAAGTTCTGGCCGCCATCGCGGTGAGCGCCGCGCTGTTCGCGGGCGCGGCCCAAGCGGACAAATCCAATGGCGCATCTCCCAAATGCTCGAGCCCGAACACGGCGCTGTGCGGCAAGGTGAGCGCAGACGTGAACCGGTGCGTTCAGGACAAGTCGTGCAGGATCGAAGCGCGGAGAAAAGACCCCGACGAACGCTCCGCGCTCTGGCTGCTAACGGAACTGTTTTTCTCGCGGGACCGTTGACCGCTGCGGCGGCCAAGCATAACCCATTGGAGTGCGTGCTTGGCCAGTCCTTGGGGAAGTCAAAGTTGCGTGGGGAAGGGATGCTTTAAGTTCCGCACGCGGGCGAGCCGCCTCCGCGGGAGGCATGGCGTCCGAACACAGATGAATCTCCATGGCGGAGCGGAAGATCTCCTCGTAAATGGCTAGGCGCTTGCGATTGACCTCCGGGGTCAGCGACGCATCGTGGGTGACCCGCGGGAGCGCGCACGAATAGACCTTCTTTCCCACCCGCCAGACGTGCAGATCCGTGATCACGGGGTCGAGCCACTGCCAGCCATAAATCCAGCCGGATAGGTCCTCGGTGTGCATCTTCATTCTCCTTAGAAACCCAGCCTAGCACCAGCACCCAGCAAAGCCGCCACACCGAGCAAGGCAAAAATCGCCGCAGCCACCGAGCGCACCAGCCACCGAGCGCACCAGCCTCATCGGAATATTGGCTGCCAGTTTGCCGCCGGCAAATATAGAGGTGGCTCCGGTTAATTGGACAGATTTCGGGCAATTGTCCTTTTCCCTGCGGGTGGAGAAATCTAGTCAACCGGACCGGGATCGACCGCTATGGCTGGTAAAACCATTGTGGCGGGTTGTTTCAGATCCCGATCGCGGCTTGATTTACGAATTCGCCACCCACAGCGGGGCAGCGGCGAAAGCGAAGGAATTTGCCGAGGATCGCGTGGCGGAGGGTATAATTATTGTAATTATTAATTATTATTGATGCGAATAGTGATAATAATTTATGTGAAAAATCCATTGTTCGTTACGACTGGGG
>SHXO01000101.1 GCA_009693245.1 Betaproteobacteria bacterium
GCCCGCAACTGATCGAGCGTCGTGAGTTTGGTTTCGTTCATGTCGATCATCATTCCTAGAATGATCGACCCAATTACGCCCCTTCAGACTCAAACCATGTTGGAAATACGATCCCACCTTCAGACTCAAACCATATTGGATAAGACTCTCGGTGGGCGCTTCCGAAATCGTGAGCGGCGTTCTGACAAGGATGGAAGTTCCTCATCAAGTACTCAACGCCCGCCAAGATCGTGAAGAAGCCGAGGTGGTGGCAAGGGTGGGCCAATTGGGGTTGGTAACCGTCGCCACCAACATGGCGGGAAGGGTGACAGACATTCGCCTGAGCGACGAGGCGAAGCAGCGCGGCGGATTGCATGTAGTGCTCACCGAGTACCACGAATCCTCGCGCATCGACCGGCAGCTTTTCGGGCGGTGCGCAAGGCAGGGCGATCCTGGCACAGCGCAAGGCTTTGCATCGCTGGAGGATGAATTGTTCGTGCGTTTTGCCTCTTGGCCGGCGAGCTTGCTGCGCGTGCGACCGGGCCTTGTGGAAAGCATGTCCCCTTGGCTGGCTAGGCTGCTAGTGAAGATTGCCCAATGGAACGCGGAACGAATGAATGCCCACATTTGCAAGCAAAGCGTCAAACACGACCGCCGCATGGAAAAACTCACTGCCATGGCCGGAAGGGGAGAGTAGAGCCGGTTTACACTACGGTCTGCTCCATGACAGGAAATAGAAGTGAGGACTATAAAATGCCACATCCGCCTGTATCTCGCCGTCTTCCTTGCAATCATTGCCGGCTCGGTTTTCGCCGCTCCAGAAAAAAGCAAGGTCGCCATCGCGGTCGGTGGTAAGGCCGCGCTCTTTTATCTGCCGCTCACCATCGCGGAACGTCTGGGCTATTTCAAGGACGAGGGATTGGAAGTCGAGATCAGCGACTTCCCCGGCGGCGCGAAGGCGCTGCAGGCCATGATGGGGGGCAGCGCCGATGTAGTGGCCGGCGGGTTCGACCATGTCATTCACATGAATTCCAAGGGCCAGAACCTGCAAGCTTTCGTGGCGCAACTTGCGACACCTGCCATGTCGCTGGGAATCGCCAAGCAGCACGCGGGGCGTTACAAGTCGCCGAAGGATTTGAAGGGCATGAAGATCGGCGTCAGCGCGCCTGGATCGAGTACGCATCTTTTTTTGAGCTACCTCCTCTCGTCCGTGGGCTTGAGCAATGAAGACGTCTCCATTATCGGTGTGGGCACGGGGGCCACGGCGGTGGCGGGCGTGCGCACCGGCCAACTGGACGCCATCGTGAACGTGGAACCAGCCATCACCGCGCTGGAAAGGGCGGGAGATATTGCCGTGGTCGTGGAAACCATTAGCGCGAAAGGCAGCAATGCCGTTTACGGCGCCACGCTGCCTTCGGGCTGTCTCTACACGAAGCGCGAATTCGTGCAGAAGAATCCCAACACCGTGCAGGCGCTGGCCAATGCGATGGTGAAGGCGCTTACGTGGCTCAAAAAAGCATCTTCGCAGCAGATCATCGATACAGTTCCTCCGGAATTCATCATGGGAGATAAATCTCTCTATCTCGCGGCCCTGGAACGTTCTCGGCAAAGTTTTTCCCCGGACGGGTTGATTTCGCCGCAAGGAGCGCAGAGCCTTTACGAAGTTCTGCGAAAGTTCGACCCCAACGTGAAGGCGGCGGCCGGGATCAAGATCTCGGACACCTTCGACAACGGCTTCGCGATGCGCGCGGCGGGGAAGCGCTGAACTGGGTTAGCATCGCGCTTTTTCCTTCCATGAAAGATAGCGTGATGACCAAGCAGCCCATGAAAGTAGTTGGTTTTGCGTCAGTGTTGTATATCGCGTGTTGCGCCCCGGGGGCCAGTGCCGCCGATCCCAGCACCGATGAGCAGAAGACGTTGTACGCTTTGGGGATGGCCATCAGCCAGAACCTTGCCAATTTCGGCCTGAGCGAGGCGGAACTCGACATGGTGAAAACCGGCCTTACGGACGGCGTGTTGAAGCACACCCCCAAGGTCGATATGCAGGCTTACGGGCCGAAGGTTCAGCAACTCGCGCAGGCGCGTGCATCGAGCGTTGCGGATGCCGAGAAGAAGAAGAGCGCGGCTTTTCTTACGAAAACTGCCGCGGAAGCCGGTGTAAAGAAAACCGCGTCTGGCGCCCTGGTCAGGACAGTCAAGGAGGGTACCGGGCCCGCGCCCACGGCCGCGGATACCGTGACGGTGCACTATCACGGCACGCTCATCGATGGCACGGTGTTCGATAGTTCCGTCAAGCGCGGAGAGCCCGCGACCTTTCCCCTCGGCAACGTGATCAAGTGCTGGACGGAAGGTTTGCAGATGATAAAAACCGGCGGTAAGAGCCGTCTGGTATGCCCGGCGAACATCGCTTACGGCGACCGCGGTTCCCTGCCTGTCATCAAGCCGGGTGCCACGCTCATTTTCGACGTGGAGTTGCTCCAGATCGTCAAGTAGGAGGATTGAATTCAGCTGCGCGCATTGACCCGCTTACTTGACGTGCGATACCTCCTCGCGCTTCTCATTTTTCTGAGTGGGGTCACGGCACTTCACGCGTTGGAACTGGAAAAGCGCGAGGTCATCATAGCGGTGGGCGGCAAGGCCACGCTGTATTACTTACCGCTTAGTCTCGCCGAGCACTTGGGTTACTTCAAGGACGAAGGGCTGGAAGTGGAAATCAACGATTTTCAGGGCGGCTCCAAGGCCCTGCAATCCCTGATCGGCGGTAGCGCGGACGTGGTGGCCGGCGCCTTCGATCACAACATCGTGATGCAGACCCTGGCGCAGAAGATGACGGCCTTCGTGCTGATCGCCATGAATCCCGGTGTGTCCGTCGGCGTGGTGAAAAGCAAAGCCGCTGGATACCGCTCGCCGCTGGCACTCAAGGGCATGCGCGTGGGAGTGACGGCGCCGGGTTCCGGTACCCACATGATCGTGAATCACTTGCTGGCGGGGGCTGGCCTCACGCCCGATGACATCATCCCGGTGGGCGTGGGCACGGGCGCCACGGCCATCGCCGCTGTTCGCGGCGGGGAGTCGGATGCCATCTGCAACGTCGAACCCGCCATGACGTTGTTGGAGCAACAAGGTCTCATTACCATCGTGCACGAGACCATCACCGATCAAGGCACGCTCAAGGTCTTTGGCGGTTACATTCCCGCGGGCACCCTCTACACCAAACAAGATTTCATCCGGAAGTATCCCAACACCGTGCAGGCGCTGGCCAACGGCATGGTGCGTGCGCTTGTCTGGTTGAGCAAGGCCACGCCCGAGGAGGTGGTGAACGCCGTGCCCCCGGAATATCTGCTAGGCGACCGGGCCCTTTATCTTGCCGCCCTCACGCGCTTGAAGCCCACTTACTCCAAGGATGGTCTCATACCGCGCAAAGGCGTGGACCAAACCTACAAGGTGCTGCAATCCACTCACCAAGCCGTGCGGCGCGCTCCGGTGCTGTTCCTGCAACAGACCTTCGATAATAGTTTCGCGCAGCGGGCGCTGGCGAAATACCACTAGATCCGCGTATGTCCGCGCTCGTCATGGAGGATGTCACGTGTAGTTTCCCAGCGCGGGGGGAGGGCGGCGATGCGTACACCGCCGTCTCCGAAGCCTCGCTGGCGGTCGCCCCTGGAGAGTTCGTGTGTCTCGTGGGGCCCACGGGTTGTGGTAAGTCCACCTTGCTCAACGCCGCCGCCGGGCTCATCGTACCCGCCAAGGGATCGGTGAGCGTGGGTGGCGTGGCCTTGCGCGGATTGAATCGCGATGCCGGCTACATGTTCCAAAGCGATGCTTTGTTTCCCTGGCGCAGCGCACTCTTCAACGTGGCGGCGGGATTGGAATTTCGCGGCGTGGCGCCAGAGCAAGCCGCGCCGCTTGCGCGGGAATGGTTGAAGCGTGTCGGATTGGGTGGCCACATGGAGAAATATCCACATGAACTATCCGGCGGCATGCGCAAGCGCGTGGCTCTGGCGCAGGTGCTCATTCGCGATCCGAAGATCTTGCTCATGGACGAACCCTTCAGCGCGCTCGACGTGCAAACTCGCGCGCTCATGGAAAATGAGTTGCTATCCCTGTGGTCGCAGGACCGAAAATCCGTGCTCTTCGTGACCCATGATCTGGAGGAAGCCATCGCGCTGGCCGATCGCGTCGTGGTGCTCTCGGCTGGCCCGGCATCGCGCTTCGTGGGCGAGTTCAACGTGAATCTTGCCCGCCCGCGGGACGTGGCGGAGATCCGGCTAGATTCCCAATTCATCAAGATCTACGGCGAAGTCTGGGAATGCTTGCGCGAGCAAGTGCTAAGGGCTTATCAACAGCAACGATCATGACATTGAAAACCTCACCACGGAGACACGGAGGCACGGAGAACAGCAGCAAGGAAGCACTGATCACGTCTTGCGTTCGTGGTAAGCCTGCCGAACCACCGTCTTCCTCACCCTCGTTCCCTCTCCCGGAGGGCGAGGGAGAAAAAGCCCTTCTCCCTCTGGGACAGCACGCCGCGAAGCGGCTTGTTGCGGTGAAGGCTTACCTTTTGGTAACGCCGGAGCCACAAGGGTTGGGATGAGGGATCGAGCTTGTCGTGAATGACGAGAAAATCAATAGCCGCATCCAATAAATGAGTACTCCTTCCTCCCTCCTATTGCGCGCGAGCCAGATTGGGTTGTTTGTACTGCTCATCCTGATTTGGCATGTTCTCACCGCACGCGAAATCCTGCCGCCATTTTTTTTCGGCACGCCCTTGGAAGTGGGGCAGCGCATTGTTGCCTGGTTCGCCAGCGGGAAGATTTATCCTCATCTAGGCGTGACGTTGTTGGAGACGCTGCTCGCATTTGTAATCGGAACTTTTCTGGGTCTGGGCGTGGGACTTTGGCTGGCGCTTAATCCCTTCGCGTCCGCGTTGTGCGACCCCTACATCAAGGCCGTCAACGCGATGCCGCGTGTAATCCTCGCGCCGATCTTCGCCGTGTGGTTCGGGCTCGGCATTTGGTCGAAAGTCGTGCTCGGCGTGACCATCGTTTTCTTCATCGTCTTCTTCAGCGTGTACAACGGCGTGCGCGACGTGAACCCCATCGTGGTGGCCAATGCGCGCATGCTGGGTGCCAGCAAGCGGCAATTGCTGAGGCATGTCTATTTGCCGAGCGCCACGGCTTGGGTGTTCTCGAGTTTGCACGCCTCCGTGGGAATGGCCTTCGTCGGCGCGGTGGTGGGAGAATACCTGGGGTCCGCGCGCGGCATCGGTTATCTCATCATGCAGGCCGAGGGCGTGTTCGACATCAATACCGTATTCGCGGGCGTGGTAGTCCTGACTTTGTGCGCGCTGGTTCTCGACAAGATAGTTTCCATCGCCGAGGTGCGTTTGCTCAAATGGCGGCCGGGGGCCGTGGGTGGAGATTCGGCTTGAGGAGATTTTCATGATGAAGTGGCTGCTCTTGTTTCTGCCGGTAATTTCGTATGCCAGTGAATTCGGCGTCATAGTCAGCGATGTGCGCTGGCGCGATCACACGGTGCCGGAAGGCCAGCAATGCAAGCGCGATGGGGGCAATGGCGCTTCCCCCCGCATGGCCGTGGGCCGGCTGCCCGAGGGCACGAACCGGATCCTGCTGGAGTTCAGCGATAAATCCGACAAGAAGCTCAATAACGGCGGGCACGGACGCTTGGGATTGCAAGTGTCGGAGGGTGCCACGGGTGTCATGGTGCCCTCCATTCCTGGGCATACCTTTCAATTTCCGTCCGATCGCATGTACGTCATCGAACCCCATCGCGGGGACGACGAACCCGGCGCCTACCTGCCACCGTGCTCGGGCGGCATGATGCATCTTTATTCGGTGCGAGTCATGGCGGCGCGGGAGGAGAACGGCAAGATCACCGTTCTCGCGGCCGAGGATGTCATCCTTGGGTATTACTGAGTAACCTAGGTCATCCTTCGGGCCCTGCGAGATAATTGCCATGAGCGGACGGTTTGCATCCTTTAGTCCGCACCTTCTCGGGAGCTTGAAGGGCTACAACACCGGTAGATTGGTTTCCGACG
Source organism: Betaproteobacteria bacterium (assembly GCA_009693245.1). Taxonomy (NCBI): domain Bacteria; kingdom Pseudomonadati; phylum Pseudomonadota; class Betaproteobacteria; species Betaproteobacteria bacterium. Next base: position 6,038 of record SHXO01000101.1, read on the forward strand.
TTTCCGCCGGCGTGACGGTGGGCGTGGTGGCCTTGCCACTGGCGATGGCATTCGCCATCGCCTCCGGATTGAAACCTGAAGCCGGAATCATCACCGCCATCGTCGCGGGATTTCTCATTTCCGCGCTGGGCGGGTCGGCGGTACAAATCGGGGGGCCGGCCGGAGCCTTTATCGTCATCGTGTATGGCATCGTGGAACGTCATGGAGTGGCCAATTTGCTCCTTAGCACGATGTTCGCCGGCGTCATTTTGTTCGCTCTTGGCCTGTTGCGCGTGGGCAATCTGGTACGGCTCATTCCCGTACCCATCGTGATCGGCTTCACCAATGGCATCGCGGTGCTGATCGGATTATCCCAGGCCAAGGATTTCCTGGGCTTGAGCGCGGAGAACCTTCCGGCGGATTTCTTCGCCAAACTTCAAGCGCTCTGGCATGCGAGGGACACGCTCGATCCCGCCACTCTACTGCTCTCTTTAGCGTGCCTGGCGTTGGTGGTGCTATGGCCCAAGACCTACGCACAGTCGCGCTCCTTGCCTTACCGCGTCTTGTCGCGCGTGCCGGGCACCATCGTGGTATTGGTGGCTGGCACGCTCGCCGTGACGCTGTTGCATCTGGACGTGGCCACGATCGGTTCGCGATTTGGCGGCATTCCTGGCGCCTTGCCAAGTTTCGCACTTCCCGAATTTGAGTGGGGAACCGTCAAGCAGTTGTTCGCCCCCACGCTCACCATCGCCATGCTAGGTGCCATCGAATCCTTGCTGTGCGCGCGCGTGGCCGATTCCATGACGCAGGACCGGCACGATCCCAACCAGGAGCTCATGGCCCAAGGCGTGGCGAATTTCGCCGCTCCGCTTTTCGGCGGATTTTGCGCGACGGGCACCATCGCGCGCACCATGACGAATGTGCGCTGCGGCGCCACCTCGCCGGTCGCGGGGATGGTGCATGCGCTCGTCGTGCTTGTCATCGTCCTCGTTGCCGCGCCCCTCGCGGCGAATATTCCGCTGGCGGCCTTGGCGGCCATCTTGTTATTCGTGGCCTACAACATGGGAGAGTGGCACGAATTCGCGCGGCTCAAGAACTTCTCCAACAACTACCGCGCTATTTTGCTCACCACCTTCGTGCTCACCGTGGCGGTGGATCTGACAGTGGCGGTGGAGGTGGGATTGGCGCTGGCTTGCTTGTTCTTCATTACGCGCGTATCCAGCCTTACACGAGTCGAACCCATCGAAGAATCGGAAGAAGACTTGGAAGGATTACCCCATCGCAGCGTGGAGGCCTTTCGCATCAATGGGTCCTTGTTCTTCGGCAGCGTCAGTAAACTCGAAGGCTTACTCGATCCCAAGCGCGAGCGCCCGGAGTTCACTGTGCTCGAAATGTCTGGCCTGCTGAATCTGGACACGACCGGTGTGGAAGCCTTGCGCACCCTGCACGGTTTGATCGAAAAACGAGGCGGCCGGCTCATACTCTGCGGACTGCAACCGCAACCTGCATCTCTCATCGCGCGCGCTGGACTCGCCGCTGTTTTGGGGAACCAGAATCTGCTGGAAACCATGGCGGATGCCCGGCGAGTGGTGCAATCGAGTCAGTGAACGGCCAACAACCAGTAGAGCAGCAGCGCGTTCAGCACCAAGGAAAGCAGTGCCGTGGCACGCCAAAGCGTGGCGGGATCGCGCCCGGCTATAGGCGTGGGCCTTGGCGGACCGAGCGGGTGCGCGGCTCCGCGCTCAAGTGCTAGCAACAACTCTTCCGCCGTTTCGAAGCGCAGCTTTGGCTCCTTCATCACGGACTTGAGAAGGATGTTCTCCAGCCACGCCGTAATATCCGGCCGGTAGCGCGTGGGAGGCACTGGGTCGCCGAAGCGCGGCCGCTGGAAGGGTTCGATCTCCCCATGAGGATAGCGCCGCGTGAGGGCGTAGTACAACGTGATACCCAGTGCGTAGAGATCCGTTTGTGCGCTGGCCGGCACATCCGCGAACATCTCGGGCGCGAGGAAACTCGGAGTACCCGCCCGCGAGGAAAGAATGCCCGCCCCGAAGCCAGATTCCGCCACGCCGAAATCGAGGATACGTACTTCGCCATCCTCGCCGAGATGGATGTTCTCTGGCTTGATGTCTCGGTGAATGACCGAGCGGCGGTGCAATGCGCCCAGGCCGCGCGCGAGTTTGATGGCGATGGCGAGCAGGCCGGGAATCGTCAAGTGGCGTCCCGCTTCTAGCACTTGTGCCAGGGTGTGCCCAGCGTGCCAAGTCTGCACGAAGTAGAGCACGCTGCGCTGGTCCGCGCCTAGGATCCTGTCGGACTTAGGATGATTCGGCTGCAACGGTGGGAGAGCGGTGCATATTTCACCGGTTTCTCCTTACATATTCCAGATATGCGCGTCGAAACCGGCAAAATCTACCCGCGCTCTCCCACCGTTTCGCTATCGAACCCCTAAGTCCGACAGGCTCCTAGGGGAATGACCTGCGGAAAGAAGCGCGCGACCACGCGGCGCGCGATCCATTCTTCGTGCGCGAGTTGCTTGCGCTCAGCGGGGTCTTCTCCACGCTCCGGGATCAGGGTTTTCAGCACGCATAAGCGACCGCTACCGGCTTGCTCCACCTTATAGAGAATGTCACATCTGTCCGGTAGATTTTTGGGGGTGTTGATGAAAACTCAATGCTGTCATGAGGTTGGGTTGGATTATCGATTCCGACGATATGGGAACTCCCTAGGGTTTTGCCACGTATCTTTGCCGCTTTCCAGGCAAACGAGGCAACCCCATGAATCGCGGTCGATCGGTATTTGCGCAGTTGTTGGGCTTCGTTCCCTTTGCCCACTTCGAGCACTTGGTCGATTGGTTCGCCTCGAATCACGGCATCAAGCACTTCTCGGCTTGGAATCATTTCTTGTGCATCGCGTATTCGCAGCTCACACGACGCGAAGGGCTGCGTGACCTCGTCGCATGCTTGAATTCGCACCGCTCCAAACTCTATCACCTTGGCATTCGTGGCAAGATTTCTCGTTCCACGCTGGCCGGCGCCAACGAGCGGCGCGATTGGCAATTGTTCGAAGCGCTCTGGCGTCGCCTGATCGCCACCGCCGTCGAGTTGTATCGGGACTAGGACACCGGACTGGGGCTCAAAGGAGCCGTTGTATGCCATGGATTCCACCACCATCGATCTGTGTCTGTCCTTGTTCCCGTGGGCGGATTTTCGTTCGACCAAGGCTGCGGTGAAAGCACACACCATAGTCGACTTGCGTGGCGGTATCCCAGTATTCGTGCACATCACCTCCGGGAAAGTGCACGATGTGAACGTACTGGATATCATTCACTGGCCCCCAGGTGCCATCGTTGTCATCGATCGAGGCTACTTGTATTTCCACAGACTGCACTCGCTCCATCAACGCCAAGTCTCCTTCGTTATCCGAGCCAAGGACAATCTACGCTACACCTGGATCGCGTCGCGCGATGTCGACAAGGCAACCGGACTGCGCAGCGATCGGAGTATTTCGCTGACCACCCCAAAATCCAAACTCGACTATCCAGACCGATTGCGCCGTGTTTCTTTTCGCGCTCCCGAAACGGACAAGTTTCTCGTGTTCCTGACCAATCAATTCGATCTGCCTGCGCTGACCATCGCAGAGATCTATCGCAAACGCTAGCAGGTCGAGATCTTCTTAAAATGGATAAAACAGAACTTGAAGATCAAACATTTCTTCGGTAACTCAATGAATGCCGTCAAGTCGCAGATCTGGATTGCGGTGTGCGTTTATCTAGTAGTGGCCATCGCTCGAAAGCATTTGAACCTGGCGGCCTCCCCTCAGATTTTGCTGAACATTCTCGAAGTCAACATCTTCGAGAAAATCCTAATAGATCAACTCGTTATCGAAGCGCTGCAGAACTTCGATGGCGCCCCTCTAGATAAACAACTGAATCTATTCTGAAATCTACCGGACAGATGTGGATCGAAATGTATCACCGCACAGCGCAAGGGGTCAACCACACGTAATTTGCGCGAAATGGCACGCAGCCGCGTCGCCTCCTCGGCCTGCGTAAAACCCAGCGGGTTCTTCAAATCCACTCCAGCACGTCCTTCCGCCGCCGCGCCGGTACAACCGGCGGCGGTCGCGGACTCAAGCCGGGGTGCGCGAGTATCTTCTCGATCACTGCTGGCTCTTCAATTACCCTAGAAAGAACTATTGCACACGAAGAACACGACGGAGCACGAAGGAGATCAAAAACAGCGAGGTAGCAAAGCCTTCACCAAATGGGTGAGTCTCGGAAGCGCCAGTTTCTTCGTATTTCCTTCGTGTTACTTCGTGTCGTTGTGGTTAATCGCCGTTTGTAGGATTACCGCAACGAGCTTCAGTTTGCCCTCGCACGCGCAGCGCGCCACGCCGATGCCGAACACGCGCTTGAGTAACCGCGCCCACGTCATGCGCGTGTTGGCAATCCCCCCTCGCCCGCCGCCATGGGTTGAGGCGGCACGGGCACCACCTTCGCGCACAGCTTCGCATTCGGCGCCAGCACCCCATGAAACCGGATCAGATGCAGCCGTGGCCTTCGCGCCCGTGCGGCCAGCCTCTGCATGAATTCCATCGGCGTGAGTACGATGTGCGTTGTGCAGTTGAGGGCACCTCTAATAATTCAGCATTCTAGAGTAGTGTGTATGGAATCGATGTGATAAAAAGCCTCGAAGCGCAAAGTGATCCCGAGGCCGATGAAGAAAGACAAACGCAGGAAGCAACCCAAACCCAAGCAGCCTGGATTCTTCGATGT
>SHXO01000102.1 GCA_009693245.1 Betaproteobacteria bacterium
CAATTTGAAGAAGCGCTGAGCCGGGATGCGGCGTTTCCCATGGCGCTCGATTATTTGGCACGTTTGGATGTCTACGAAAAGAAACCTGAGCACGCGAAGCAGCGCTTTGTGGCCGTGCTGGAGAAATATCCGAATAACGAAATCGCGGCGCTTAGTTACTCGGCATTCCTGAAATCGCAAAGGGGAACTTTCGAGGATGTGGTGGCACCCCTTAAGGCGGTGGCCAGAGGTAACCCGGCCGCGGTTCGCGCGCGCATAGCCCTTGTGCAGTTTCATTTGGCCAATAATGACCCCAAGACCGCGCTTGCGATCGCACAAGAAGCCGAATCGGCGGCGCCGCGAAATCCGGCGGTAATCGAATTACTGGGTCAAACGCAACGTGACGCAGGGGAATTGAACCAGGCCATTACCACCTATATGCGCCTAGCTTCTCTTCTCCCGGAATCCCCGACGCCTCTGTTGTTGCTGGCCGAACTGCACAATGCCTCTGGCCAGCACCTAAAGGCGGTGGAGGCTCTCAAACGAGCAGTTAGTCTGCAACCTAATCTCGTCGCCGCCAAACGCGCCCTTGTCTAGGCCTACATGGAAAGCAAGGAGTTCGCGGAGGCCGCGACACTGGCGGCGAGCATCCGTGAAGGGCGGCCGAAGGATCCCGTTGGCCATGCCTTATTGGCGGATGTATATGTGGCGGCGCAGCTTTGGCCTAAAGCGCTGGATGTATTGGAGCAGGGCATGCGCATGGCACCCGATCCTGGTTTAGTGCGGCGGTTGCATTTGGTTCATCTGCGCCATGGCAAAGCGGACCAGGCAAATGCGGTCGTGGCGAGGTGGCTGAGCAGTTATCAGAAAGACGTAGTGATTCGCCGCTACATAGCTGAGAACGCCATACTCAGGAAGGACTTTGTAACGGCCAAGCGGTATTTCCAAGAGATTCTTGCGTTACAACCTAAGAACGCGGAGGATCTGAATAATCTCGCGTGGACCCTCGCACATATTAAGGATCCCCAGGCCCTTGGTATTTCGGAGCAGGCCTACGCGCTTGCACCCAATTCCGCAGCGGCGGCCGATACATTGGGCTGGCTCTTGGTGGATCAGGGCGATTTCGGGCGAGGACTTCCCTTACTCGAGAAGGCTGCGAAGCTTGCGCCAGACGCCATGCCTGTCCGGCTCAATTTCGCACGCGCATTGATTAAAGCCGGTAAGAAGGACGTCGCACGAAGGGAGTTGGAAGAGTTGTCCAGCAAGAGCCTCCGCTCGGCGGCCCAGGGCGAAATCAAGGCGCTACTGCGCCAGTTGGAGGCGTCGTGAAGGTTAGGAGGGTTCGGCGTTCTTTGCCTCTTGCGAGAGACAGTCTGTGCCGATAAGCCATCCGAGCGGTGTACCAATGGGATCTATGACACCTGCAGCGCTTGCGCATCCGGGCTCTTTCGCTCCAAGATACAAAACTGGCCCCGTTGTATGTATGTCCTCGCCAACGTCCCAATCCACAAGCGATTTGAGTTGATTGCCATTCCTTGCGGCAGTGCATCGCAGATTTTGCCCATCTTGACGGCGAAGCCACATGGCGACCATATCCCGGCCTTCGTTCCAAGCCGATAACACGGCCTGGATAGGAGTGCGCGCACTTGCCACGCAGAGATTGATGGCTTTGAAGTATTCGGAGAGATTTTTTGCCCATCCCTGTCCTGCCTCTTTGATGGGCGCGTCCTGGATGATCTTGGGGCCCATCGCAGGTGCTACGTCCCCCGGATAGTCCGGCCGAGCTTTCAGATTGCCGATACGCGTGGTGTAGCTTTGCTCCACGCACGCGGGGGGATCCGCGTTCTTCTGGCATTGGCTGCGCTCGCCCCACCATTTGCGCTGATCAGATTCCAAGGACCGCTTCGCGCCCGGGTCGGTGCCCCGGAGCAGCCGCGCGTAGACCATCGCTAAATCGAGATCTAGTTCGGATAACCGCGCGCTGGCGCAGATGGTATTTTCGATCCACGTGCTGGCCTTGGTACACAGAAAACTTGGTGTTGCCGCGGCGCAGGGCTGGGTGAAGAAAACGACACTGGCCAAAAGGGCGGGGACAAATGTGCGAGATAGGTACATAGGGATCTCCGAAGTTCTCCCTAATCACGGCTCATCCCCGTGGAACTACAGTGCGACTTTCGCCGGCCACCGGCGTCAAGTGCCTGGTAGCTTGTGTCCCGCGAAATCTTCCCGCAGTTTGGTCTTGAGCAACTTTCCGGTGGCCGTGTGGGGGAGCTTATCGACGAACACCACGTCGTCGGGCATCCACCACTTGGCGATCTTGCCATCGAAGAATTTGAGCATTTCCTCGCGGGTTAGGCTCGCCTCCGGTTTCCTCACCACGATCAGCAAGGGACGTTCGTCCCACTTGGGGTGGGCAATGCCGATGACCGCAGCTTCGGCTACACCCGGATGGGCCACCGCAAGGTTTTCAAGGTCGATGGAGCTAATCCATTCACCGCCCGATTTAATGACGTCCTTGGAGCGGTCGGTGATCTGCATGTAGCCGTCCGCATCGATGGTGGCCACATCTCCCGTGGGAAACCATCCGCCTCGCAGCGGGTCGCCGCCTTCGCTCTTCAGATAGGAAGACGTGATCCAAGGTCCTTTGACAAGAAGGTCGCCGAAGGTCTTACCGTCCCAAGGAAGTTCCTTGCCTTCGCCGTCGACAATTTTCATGTCTACGCCGTACACGGGGCGCCCCTGCTTGTTTTGTAACTGCAGGCGTTGTTCCTTGGTCCAGCCGGAGTGTGCTGACTTGAAGGTGTTCACCGTACCCAGCGGGCTCATCTCCGTCATGCCCCAAGCGTGCAACACTTGCACGCCGTACTCCTCCTGAAACGTACGGATCATGGCGGGCGGACAGGCCGATCCACCGATGATAGTGCGGTTCATGGTGCTGAATTTGAGCCCGCCTTGTTGCATGAATTGCAGTAGCGCGAGCCAGGCAGTGGGGACGCCGGCGGAAACGGTCACGCGCTCCGCCTCGAACAATTCGTAGAGGCTTTGGCCGTCCATCTGCGCGCCGGGGAATACGATTTTGCATCCGCTCATGGCGCAGCCGTAGGGCAAACTCCACGCATTGGCGTGAAACATGGGTACGACAGGCAGCACCGTGTCGCGTGCTGAGAGATTAAGAGTGTCTGGCAGGGCGGCGGCGTAGGCGTGCAGGACAGTAGAGCGGTGGGAATACAGCACGCCCTTGGGGTTGCCCGTGGTGCCCGACGTGTAGCACAGGGAGGAGGCTGTGTTTTCCTCTAATTCCGGCCACTCGTAGTCGCCGTTTTCGTTGCCGCGCAGTTCCTCGTAACACAGCAGATTGGGGAAATTGGCCTTGGGCAGATGAGCTGCGTCCGTCATGGCAATCCATCCCTTGACGGCCTTGCATTGCGGCGCGATATTTTCCAGCAGCGGCGCCAGATTCGCGTCGAATAAAACGAAGCGGTCCTCGGCGTGATTGATGATGTAGACGATCTGCTCGGGGAAGAGCCGTGGGTTGATGGTGTGCAGCACCGCGCCCATGCCCGAGACGCCATAGAAGGCCTCGAAGTGCCGGTAGCCGTTCCAGGCGAAGGTTCCGATGCGCTCGCCTGGCTTCACGCCCAGACGGACGAGGGCTTGTGCCAACTGGCGCGAGCGTTGGTGGGCATCACGGTATGTGTAGCGGTGAATAGGACCCTCTATGCTGCGGGAGACGATTTGCGTATCGCCGTGGAATCGTTCCGCGTGCCTGATCAGGGAGGAGATCAGTAAGGAGGTGTTCATCATCAGGCCTTGCATGGCGTCCTCGTCGGGGTTGGAGTGAGTAGGGGGCGATTCTATCAATCGCCTTAAGCTAGAATCGCGGCCGCTGTGACATGATGACTCAAAAGCGGCGTCTGCCCGAAATAATGGAATTCTTTCTCGTTCAACTGTTGAATAGCCTGTCCTATGGATTGCTGTTGTTCATGCTCTCCAGTGGATTGACGCTCATCTTTAGCATGATGGGCGTGCTCAACTTCGCCCATGCGAGCTTCTACATGCTGGGCGCCTATCTCGCTTACCAGCTGACACAGCAGATCGGATTCTGGCCAGCATTGGTGGTGGCCCCTTTTTTGGTGGGGGCTCTGGGCGCCATGACCGAGCGCTACGGTCTGAGAACGGTGCACAAGTACGGCCACGTGGCCGAGCTGTTGTTCACCTTCGGCCTGTTTTACCTCATCGAAGAGGTGGTGCATTTGATCTGGGGCCGCGCACCCGTGGATTACAAGATTCCCGAAGCGCTCGACTTCACCGCATTCACCTTGTTCAGCACCAACTATCCCGCCTACCGTGTGTTCATGATGGGAGTGTCGGTGGCCATGCTGCTAGTGCTCTATCTCGTGCTCACGCGCACGCGCATCGGCATGATCATCCAGGCTTCTTTGTCTCATCCGAATATGGTCGAAGCCCTCGGCCATAACGTCCCGCGAGTGTTCATGCTGGTTTTCGGCGGCGGATGCGCGCTGGCGGGCCTCGCTGGGGTGATCGGCGGCAATGCCTTCGTCACGGAGCCGGGCATGGCGGCGGCGGTGGGCAGTATCGTTTTCGTCGTCGTGGTGTTCGGCGGGATGGGTTCCCTCGCGGGAGCCTTCATCGCGTCTTTGTTCTTCGGCGCGGTGCAGACCTTTACGGTGGCGCTCGACAGTTCCTTTCTCGACATGGTCACGGCCCTGGGTGTTCAAGTCGCGGAGGAGTCCAACTGGCGCAGCGTGCTCTCCATCACCATCGCGCAGACGGCACCGGTGTTGCCCTACCTGCTCATGGTGCTGATGCTCATCGTCAAGCCCACGGGTTTGATGGGCACTCGGGAGGGGTAGGCCATGAGCGAAGCCGTGCAGCCACGTCCCATCTTTCAAGTGCCCGCCAAGCTGGGTGGCAAGCGCGTGCTGCTATGGATCATCACGGCGGCGGCGATGGCGGTTCTCCCCTTGTTGTTCAAGAATAGCTTTGCAATGTCCTTGCTCAGCCAGATGGGCATCGCCGTGATCTTCGCGCTGTCCTACAACATGCTGCTGGGCCAAACGGGCTTGTTGTCCTTCGGGCACGCCGTCTACTTCGGCTTAGGGGCATACGTGTGTGCCCATGCTCTGAATGCCGTCGCGGCCAAGAGTTTCGCGATACCCGTGACCTTGCTGCCATTTATTGGGGGCTTCACCGGGCTCGCGTTCGGCATCGTCTTCGGATTTGTATCCACGAAGCGCTCGGGCACACCGTTCGCGATGATCTCCTTGGGTATCGCCGAGATGGTGGCCGCCTGCGCCCTCATGTTCCCAGGGTTCTTCGGCGGCGAAGGGGGTATCCCGACCAACCGCGTGGTGGGTGAGAAGTTTCTTGGCGTAAGTTACGGGCCTCAGATTCAGGTGTATTACCTGATCGCGGGCTGGTGCCTGTTGTGCATGATCGCCATGTTCGCCCTGACGCAAACACCGCTGGGGCGCATGGCCAACGCGGTGCGCGACAATCCAGAGCGCGCCAAATTCGTGGGATACAACCCCACCCATGTGCGATTTCTCATGCTGTGCCTGGCATCGTTTTTCGCTGGTATCGCGGGCGGTCTTGCCACGATCCACTATGAGATCGTCACGGCGGAAAACGTCGGCGTTGTGGTATCGGGCAACGTGCTCATCATGTCTTTCGTGGGGGGCGTGGGATTTTTCTACGGGCCCATCATCGGAGCCGTATTGGTTTCCTTCCTGCAATCCGCGCTCTCCACCTATACGCAAGCCTGGTTGCTCTATTTTGGTTTGTTTTTCGTGGTCATGATTCTGTTCGCGCCCGGAGGTATCGCCAGCCTGATATCCAAGCATGGCCCCGTGTTGAAAGGACGTTTGATGGGCCGGCTCTTGCCCAGCTACGCATTGGTGGCTCTGGCCGCCGCGGTGTTTCTCGCGGGCTTGGTCATGCTGGTTGAGATGATGTATCACATGAAATCGAGCGATACCGCCGAAGGATTTCCCTTTCTTGGGTTCGTGCTGGAGCCTTGGAAACCTGGCGCGTGGTTGGCCGGGGCTTGCGTCTTCGCCGCAGGCTTGGCGTTGATTGCGCTCAGTACCCGCCCCGTGCGCAATGCGTGGCAGAAAATCACGGAGCAACTGCAATCGCGAGACATCCGATGACCACGGCGCTAGAGCTTCGGAGCGTACACAAAAGTTTTGGCAAGACCGCCATCATCAACGGTGTGGATCTGGGCATTGCGCGTGGCGAGCGCCACGCCATCATCGGCCCCAACGGCGCGGGCAAATCCACGTTGTTCAATCTGATCAGCGGGCGCTTTCCCTTGAGCGCTGGGGAGATCCATCTCAACGGCCAGAACATCACCGGCATGGAGCCCCAGGAGATCAACCGCCGCGGGCTGGGGCGTAGCTTCCAGATCACCAACATCTTTCCCCGCATGTCCGTCTACGAGAACGTGCGTTGCGCGGTGCTGTGGTCCTTGGGATACCGGTACGCTTTCTGGAAACGAGTGAACGCCTTGCGCGATGCCTGCGAAAAAGCGGATGAGATCGTGGATAAGCTCGGGCTATCCATGCGCCGCGACCAGTTGGCGAGCGTGCTGTCTTACGCGGAACAGCGCGCACTGGAGATCGGCGTCACCATCGCCGGGGGGGCCGAGGTGATCTTGCTCGACGAGCCCACCGCCGGAATGAGTCATACGGAAACCCAGCATGCCGTGGAACTCATCCGCAACGTGACCCAAGGCAAGACCTTGGTCATGGTGGAGCACGACATGAGCGTGGTATTCGGTTTGGCCGACCGCATATCGGTCCTGGTCTACGGCAAGGTGCTGGCGAGCGATACGCCGGCCGCCATTCGCGCTAACCCCAGTGTGCAAGAAGCCTATCTCGGCGCCATGGAACACTGATGCTGGAAGTCAAGGATCTACACGCCTACTACGGCAAGAGCCACATCCTGCAAGGCGTGAACATGTCCGTGCAGGCGGGCGAGATCGTGGCATTGCTGGGGCGCAATGGCGTCGGGCGTTCCACCACCATCAAGGCCATCATGGGCCAAGTGGCGATGACGGGTTCCGTGCGCTTCAAGCAGCATGAGATCGGCGGCCTGAAAGCCTTCGTCATCGCGCGCAAAGGGCTAGGGTACGTTCCCGAGAACCGCGATATTTTTCCCACGCTGACGGTGAAGCAAAATCTGCTGTTGGGACAAAAGGACCGCAATCAGAAGGGCCGCTGGTCCCTGGAAGACATGTACAAGCTCTTTCCGGTATTGCGCGAGCGTGCCGGCGCGCCCGCGGGCGTGATGTCGGGAGGCGAACAGCAGATGCTCACGTTGTGCCGCACGCTCATGGGTGACCCGGACTTGGTGATGATCGACGAACCAACGGAAGGTCTCGCGCCCAAAATCGTCGAGCTTGTGGCGGGCCTGCTCGACGAGATGAAAAATCGCGGCGTCTCCATTTTGCTGGTGGAACAAAAACTCGCCATTGCCTTGAAAATCTCCCAGCGCCTTTACGTCATGGGCCACGGCCAGATTGTTTTTGAAGGCACGCCGGGCGAGCTCAAGGCCAACGAGCTTGTGCGCAAGGAGTGGCTGGAAGTATGAGCGGCATCGTCACCTACGCCGTTCAGAATCACTTTGGAATCATCACGCTGAACAACCCGCCCGTCAACGCCTTGGCCGTCAGCAAGGGCGTGGTTCAAGGCATCATGGATCACATGCAAGAAGGCGAGCACGACACGGGCGTGCGCGCGTTCGTGATCATTGGCGCGGGCAAGGCATTTTCAGCGGGCGCGGACATCTCCGAGTTTGGTAAGCCGCGCGCGCCCGAGTTGCTGACCGTGCCCGCGTTGTTGGCCTACATGGATACGGTGACCAAGCCCATCGTCGCGGCCATCCATGGGTTTGCCATGGGGGGCGGGTTGGAACTCGCCATGGCGTGCCATTATCGCGTGGCGGCACCGGGCACGCAGTTCGCGCTGCCGGAAGTCAAGCTTGGAATTCTGCCCGGGGCTGGTGGTACGCAACGATTGCCGCGTCTGATTGGCGTGCAGGCCGCGCTCGATATGATCGTCACGGGCGATTCCATCGATACCGCTAAGGCCCTCAAGATGGGGCTCGTGGATGAAGTGGCTCAAAAGGAGTTGCTGCGTGGCGCCATCAGCTTTGCCAACAGCGTGGCCAAGGAGGGCAATCCGTTGCGCCGCGTGAGCGCGTTGCCGCCACGGTTGGAGCAAGAAGCCGCGGATTTCTTTGCGCAAGCGCGCACGCGCATCGCGAAGGAGTACAAGGGCTATCCCGCTCCGCTCGTGTGTCTTCAGTGTGTGGAGAACGCCGTCTACATGCCTTTCGCCCAAGCCGTGGCGAAGGAGCGAGAACTGTTCGAAGGGCTGCGTGTATCCACGGAATCGAAAGCGCTGCGCCACCTGTTTTTCGCCGAGCGCGAGGCTTCCAAAATTTCCGGCGTGCCTCCGGATACCGCCGTGAGCGCCATCAAGAGTGTTGCCGTCCTGGGCGCGGGCACCATGGGCAGCGGCATCGCCATGAATTTTCTGAACGTGGGAATACCAGTCGCGATCGTGGAAATGACGCAAGAAGTCTTGGAGAAGGGGCTCAACGTCATCAAGAAGAACTACGCGGCCACGGTAGCGAAGGGCCGCTTATCGCAAGAAGCGATGGACCAGCGAATGGGAATGCTACGAGGAGGGACGGATTACGCCGCGCTCGCTCAAGCAGACTTGCTCATCGAAGCCGTGTTCGAGGACATGGAAGCCAAGAAGGAGGTCTTTCGCAAGCTGGACTGCGTTTGCAAACCCTCCGCGATCCTGGCCACTAATACCTCCACCTTGGATGTCAACGAGATCGCGGCCGTGACCTCGCGCCCGGACAAAGTGATCGGGCTGCATTTTTTCAGTCCTGCTAATGTGATGAAGCTGCTGGAGATCGTGCGCGCAAGTAAGACGTCCAAGGAGACGCTTGCCACTTGCATGCAACTATCCAAGACGATCAAGAAGGCGGGCGTGGTGGCCGGTGTATGCGACGGATTCATTGGCAACCGCATGTTGCACCGGTATACCCGCCAAGCGTCGTTCCTGTTGGAGGAGGGCGCCATGCCATGGCAAATCGACTGCGTGTTGGAGGACTTTGGTTTCGCCATGGGGCCGTTTCGCGTGGGGGATTTGGCGGGCCTCGACATCAGCTGGCGCATTCGCCAACGCCGCGCCCTCACCCGGCCCGCGAACGAACGCTATTCCAAGATCGCCGACCAGATCTGCGAAATGGGCCGCTTTGGACAAAAGACGGGCGCGGGTTGGTACCGCTACGAGGCAGGGAACCGCACGCCCGTACCCGATCCCGAAATCGAGGCCTTGATCGTGCGAAACTCCAAGGAGTTGGGCATCGCGCGCCGCGATATTTCAGACCAGGAAATCATGGAGCGCTGTATCTACGCGCTCATCAACGAAGGCGCCAAGATTCTTGACGAGGGCATCGCCCAACGCGCGAGCGACATCGACATCACCTACGTTCACGGTTATGGCTTCCCTCGCTTTCGTGGCGGCCCCATGTTCTACGCCGATACCATAGGGTTGGATAAAGTCCACGAAACCGTTTCGCGCTTTCACCGCGAGCAAGGCGATCCGTGGGCGCCCGCGCCATTGCTGGAGACGCGCGCCTTGGAGGGCGGGCGCTTCGGCTAGGGTGTCTTGCTCCTCCTCCTAAAACTCACGCTTTCGCCGCTATTCATCTGCGGCGTCACGATTGCCATTCGAAAGTGGGGAATGGGCATCGGCGGATGGCTGGCGGCGATGCCGATCAACGCCGGCCCCATTCTGCTTTTTTACTCCCTGGAGCAAGGCGAGACCTTCGCTGCCAGCGCCGCGCAATTCACGTTGGTGAGCGTCATGGGTGTCGCGGCCTACTGCTTGAATTACGCCTGGATGGCGCGGCGTTTTCGCTGGCTGTGGTGCCTGCTGGTTTCATGGCTTGTCTTTCTCCTGACGGTATTTGTCTTGCGAGATTGGTCCGTGGCGTTGTGGCCTTTGCTCGCGCTATCCGCGGCGAGCGTGCTCGCCTGCGCCTACCTCCTGCCGCGCACCAAACACGCGGGCGCTTGGCCAGCTCCCACGCGCTGGGATTTGCCGCTGCGCCTGCTGGCCGCCATCGCGCTCACCCTCTTGCTCACCTACCTCGCGCGCTGGCTGGGCCCCCATTGGAGTGGCCTGCTGACGGCGTTTCCCATCGCTTCCACGGTCGTTGCCGGCTTCACGCACGCCCGCCAAGGAAGTCACGCCGCCACCAATTTTCTGCGCGCCATGCTGAATGGCATGCCGGGATTCTGCTTGTTCTGCGCCGTGCTCGCCCTCACGCTGGTCCCCTACGGGATTCCTAGCGCGTTTGCGCTGGCACTTGCGGCGCAGCTGGGGGTGCAAGGTGCCGGGTTGTGGTGGATGCGGCGGCGCAGTTTCAAGTGGCGAGGTCGTGACGGCGTCTCTTAGTTGAAGCGGAAGTACAATCGGCTCTCCACTCGTAAACCGAGATCGAAAATGGGATTCGCCAAACCGGTTGTTCGCCTGTCAATGGACGAATACCTTGCATGGGAGCGAAAGCAGCCCAATAAGAACGAGTACTTCTTCGGCGAGATTCTCGCGATGGTTGGAACGACCGATGCGCACAACATCGTCGCGGGCAATATCTACGCTCTAGCGAGAGATCACCTGAAGTCCTCGCCTTGCCGCGTTTTCATGTCAGATGTGAAGGTGCGTCCAGGAACCGCCGAGGCGTATTTCTA
>SHXO01000103.1 GCA_009693245.1 Betaproteobacteria bacterium
TAGCCGGTTGAGCGGGTGACAAGGTTGGATTCTCAAGACCAAGAGCGTATTCGCCCTACAAGACGGCTCGCGCTATTTGGTAAGCGGCACTGTGGATATCACGCGCCAGACGCAAGCGGCGCTGGAGATCCAGCGAGGCAAGGACTTTCTAGAGGCGATGGTGAACGCGATTCCCCAACCCCTATTTGTCAAGAACCGGGATAAGCGCTTCGTGTTGGCCAACCGTGCCGCGAGCAGCGATTGGGGGTTGAAGCCGCAAGAGCAAATCGGCCGTTCGGACTTCGATCTCATGGATGCGGGACATGCAAGGCAAGTACAAGACGAAGATGAACAAGTATTCCGTTCCGGCCAAGTCATGTTGTTCGAAGACCATTGGGATTTTCCAGGACGGGGGACGAAGTGGTCGCTAAAGAGTAAATGTCCCGTCGAGTTGCCCGATGGCAGTCAGTACATCGTGGGCCTTGCCACGGACATTTCCGCGTTGAAGGCCACGGAGCAAGCCCTGCGGCGAAGCGAAGCCCGCCTTAGCGTATTAAATGAGGTGGCGGGAGCGATGGCGCGAAGCGCCGCCATGGACGAGGTGATCGAAATCGCGGTGGTGGGCCTTGTGCGCTATCTACCGGGATTCGGCGCGACTTACGAGAAGGTGGTGCAACGCTGCCATCTAGAAGTTACTCACTCTGTCAGTGCGCGCAATTTGCCGGATTTGAAGGGAATGCGCTTCGACCTGCGCCAGTGGCCAAAATACCATGCCGCCTTGCAGACGAATAGCCTGCTGGTCTGCGGCAATATTCGTGAAGAGGAACTCTGGGATGAGGTGCGTGACTTCGGCCCCGGACAGGGCGACGGAGCAATCCTGCAAGTTCGTCTTGATTCCGGCGGAGAATGGGTGGGATTGCTGAGTTTGCGATCCGCCAACGCGCACCAGTGGGCGCAGAATGAAATCGGCATCGTGAGCGAGGTCACCGAGTACCTACGCATCGCGCTGCGCGAAGCTGCCGCGGCAAGCGCCCAAATTCGTACGCAAGATGAGTTGCGCTAGCACCGGGACAATCTCCAGCGGCTGGTCGAGGCTCGCACGCTAGAGTTAATGCGGTCTAAAGAAGCCGCCGAACAGGCGAACGTGGCGAAATCGGAGTTTCTCGCCAACATGTCCCACGAATTACGCACCCCCATGCACGCCATATTGTCCTTCGCGCAACTCGGTGCGGAGAAGAGCCGGGATACAACTCTCCCCAAGATCCCGCAATACTTCGGCCGCATCCGCGAGAGCGGCCAGCGCTTATTGAAATTGCTCAACGATCTGTTGGACTTGTCAAAGCTGGAAGCCGGGCGGATGAACTACGAATTTCGCCACCATCCCGTCAAGGTCATCGTCGACGGGGTGATCGCGGAGTTGGAAACCTTGGCGCAACAAAGCGATGTGAAGGTGCGTAGCGAATACGAAGCGCATGACTTGACCGCTTATTGTGACGGGGACAGGATTTCGCAAGTAATTCGAAATTTGCTCGCCAATGCCTTGAAATTCACCCCTCGGGGCAAGTCCGTGACGTTGAGCGTAACCCGAACCCTATTGCCCGCGGGGCGCGGAAGTGGCGACGCCCAGGGGCTGCCAGGCGTGGAGGTGCGTGTGTGCGATGAGGGCGTTGGAATTCCGGAAAACGAACTCGAACTGATCTTCGGCAAGTTCATGCAAAGCAGCAAGACCAAGAGCGGTGCGGGTGGCACGGGGCTAGGTTTGGCGATTTCGCGGGAAATCGCCGAGCAGCACGGGGGCTATATCGCCGCTTTCAATCATCCGGCCGGCGGGGCGGTGTTCATCTTTGCCCTGCGCAGCGGACCACTGCCGGGGCTTGAGCTTGAACCCGTCCGGGCTTTCGCGGCGGGGATTGCGGATACGCGAACGATTCAAATATGCTTGGAAAAGGACGTTAACAGTGACCGTCAGTAAGTTCCCAAGAGGGTGAAAATGGATCGCCGAGCCGAAACGCTGGAGAAAGACAATGCCAATTCAAGCGATCCGGGAGGCGGGCGCATGCTCGTGGTGGACGACGAGGCCGTCAACCTGGAGATCATCGGCGAGTATTTGGCGGGCGAATCCTATTCGCTAACCTATGCAACGGACGGCCTGAGCGCGCTGGATTTTCTAGGGAAAGATAATTTCGACTGTGTGATCCTAGGCCGCATGATGCCTGGCATCGACGGCATGGAAATACTGCGGCGCATGAAGTCCGATGCACGCTATCGCAATATTCCGGTGATCATGCAGACCGCCGCGGCCAGCCGTGAACAGGTTGCGGAGGGCCTGCGGCTGGGCGCTTACTACTATCTGACCAAGCCCTAGCACCAAGACGCGCTCCGCGCAGTGGTGCGATCCGCATTGGGCACTGTTCGCGCTCTGGGGAATTTGCGACAGCGCATCGGCGAATACGCCGGAATGCTTACCCTATTGCAGGGCGGAAAATTTAGGCTTCGCACGCTCACCGAGGCGCGCGCCCTGGCCGCGGCTCTAGCCGGGGCTTGCAAGGATCCGCCGAGCGCGGGGATGGGTTTGGCCGAACTGCTCGTCAATGCAGTGGAACACGGAAACCTTGGCATCGATTTCGCGGAGAAATCCGAGCTACTGGAAAAAGGCTCCTGGGAAAACTAAGTGGACGCGCGGCTTGCGCTTCCCGAGTACCGTGGCAGGTACGTTGAAGTGGAAGTGTCCAGGACCGGAGCTAACCTGCGCGTGCTGATCACCGATCAAGGCCAAGGCTTTGACTGGAACAGGTATCTGGAATTTGACGAGTCGCGCGCGCTACGTCCAAATGGCCGGGGGATAGCGCTCGCCAAGAATCTGGCCTTCCGCGAGATGGAATACCGCGAGCCCGGAAACGTCGCGGCGGTGGCGGTGGAGGCCTGCGATCCCGAATTGCCTTCGTGATGGGATGCGCGAATATATGTCCCAGTTAGAGGTGTCTTGGGCGAACACGGAGGGCGTGCTCGGCGTATGGGTAGTCACGCATTCCGAGGCGCTACTAGCGGAAGCAAAGAGACACTTCCAGGGCCACCGTGTGCGCGAGGCATGCGTATTGGCCCAGGACTCGAATTTTCTTGAGGAAGCGCTCCCAAATTTGGTGGTTCTCGATATGGCATTGCCTAATGATGGGGCTATGGAGTGGATCCCGGCGATCCGCAGCTGGGCGGGCGAACGTTGGATTCCCATCGTGTTGGCGGGCACGCGCGATTCACACGATGCCATGGTGCGTGCATTGAGCATGGGTGCCGATGATTTCTTGATGCTGCCGCTTCGCGCCGAGTTGCTCGGCGCGAAGATCCGGGGCGCGCAACACGCTGCGCGCCTTCACGCCAAGCTGTCGGAAACCTCGCGGGGCCTGGAACGACACCGCCAGGAATCCGAAGCGGAACTCGTTCTTGCACGTAACCTCATTCAACACATGATTGACCTGGATGGCCTCGCAGACCCCGTTCTTGAGTGGTGCGTGATGCCCTCGGCTAAGTTCAGCGGCGACATCTTCGCCAGCACCCGCCACGGCGAGGACCGCTTGTACGTCTTTTTTGCCGATTCCAGCGGCCACGGGCTCGCGGCTGCCATCAGCGGATTACCCGTGCTTCAGGTGTTCTACGCCATGGCGGGTAAGGGGGTGTCAGTGGGTGAGATTGCCCGCGAGATGAATGCGAAGCTCAAGGACTATCTTCCCGTGGGCCGCTTTCTCGCCGCGTTGTTGATATGTGTCGACTATCGCGCTGAGCAGGTGGATGCGTGGAACGGGGGCATGCCGGAAGGCATGTTCCTGGTGAATGGCGTCCCCCAGCCTGGCGAACTCTTGAAATCACGCCACATTCCCCTTGGAATCGAGGACAAGGACCATTTCGATGCGTCCTGCAGCCGGTTCTCGTGGGCGGGGCCCGCGCGACTCCTGTTCGTCTCCGATGGTTTGGTAGAGGCTACGGGTCCCTTCGGCCAGCCCTTCGGATATGCCATCCTGGAGGAAATTGCACGCCGCAATCCTAGCGCCGGAGTGGTGGCTCCCGTGTTGCAAGCGCTACGTGCCTATCTCCAAGGTGCTGCCGCGCAAGACGACGCCTCGATTTTTGGTGTAACACTAGACTAGAGGATGTTATGCTGCATTGCAGTATAACAGCCTGATTCTAATTCTATTTCCCGAGGAAATATGTGTTGACAAGGCCTAGGCCTTTCTTTAAATTTACCGCGCGCCAGTCTACCTAGGCGGCGCCTGTTGTCCGTGCGTGTAGTCCGTCAGCTCTGAGTGCCTAAACTAAGTTCAAAGCACGGGCTGCGTGCAGGGGACAACATTCAATAACCACCAAGCGCGTTAGCATTCACTCGAATGCGAGGCGGAATTATTTCGGGAGGTGTTCTCAATGGTGAATCAAATGTCGCACGTTAAGCGCGCGGCGGTGTCCATCGCCGCTGTCGTTGCAATGGGCGCATCGGCGGTTGTTTCCGCGCAAGGTATCGATACGCTTGAGTCCAAGCTGTATCCGAACTACGTGACGGATGACATGCTGCTGAACGCTGATATCGATCATTCAAACTGGCTGCATTATGGCAAGGACTACCAGTCCACCCGCTATAGTGGCTTGAGGCAAGTCAACAAAGACAACGTCAAGAAACTCGTTCCCGCATGGAACCTGTCTTTCGGCGTGCTGGAAGGGCAAGATAGCCAAGCCGTTGTCGTCAACGGAACCGTGTATGTCACCACGTCCTTCAACCGTGTGATCGCCGCCGATGGCCGTACCGGCAAGATCCTGTGGAAGTACGAGCGTGAACTGCCCGGCGACGTGTTCCCAAAGCTGTGCTGTGACGTCGTGAACCGTGGGGTGGCCGTCTATAAGAACAAGGTCTACCTGGCGACCCTGGACGCGCACATCGTGGCGCTGGACAACCAGACCGGCAAAGTGGTTTGGGACAAGAAGATGGGAGACTACACCTACGCCGAAACCTTCACCATCATGCCGATGGCTCTGCGTAACAAAATCATCTTCGGTACCGCAGGCGCGGAATACGGTGTGCGTGGCTGGATCAAGGCCATCAATGCCGATACTGGCGACCTGGTATGGCAGACATACACCATTCCTGGTCCTGGCGAGCCTGGCAATGACACGTGGGCGGGAGACTCCTGGAAGTACGGGGGCGGCTCGGCTTGGATCACGGGTTCCTACGACCAAGCTACCAATAGGCTCTTCTGGCCCGTCGGTAACCCTGGTCCTGACTTCGACCGTCACGTTCGTCTAGGGGACAACCTCTTCTCGAACAGCAACCTCGTGATGGATCCGGACTCCGGCAAGATCCTTTCCTACTTCAACTACACGCCTAACGATCCGTACGATTACGACGGCGTGAACGAGATGATCCTGGTGGACTTGGGCGGCAAGAAGCTCTGGCTGCATGGTTCGCGTAATGGTCATATCTATGGTATCGACCGCGATGCAACCGTTTCCGGCAAGGGCGGAAAAGAGCATAAGTGCGCATGGGTGACAGCCCTGCAGCGTGTGAACTGGACCAAGCCTCTCAACACGTCCAATAACTGCAAGCCCGTGTACAACTGGCCCGCGAAGGACGTCGTGTACGACAAGGTCACCACCGATATCGCTCCGTCCCTGGACGGCGGTAAAGAGTGGCACCCGATGGCTTACAGCCACCGCACGAAGATGGTCTACGTTCCCGTGTATGACTTCGCCATGGATCTCCAAGCCAAGAAAACGGAATGGAAGCGTGGTGAGTGGTACCTGGGCGCGAAGGTCCTGAACTTCAACGCGGGTGCCGGCATGATCAAGGCCTTCGATGCGGCGACCGGCAAGCCTGTATGGAGCAAGTCCCAGAGCTACCCGGCCACCAGCGGCATTCTGACTACCGCCGGCGGCTTGGTGTTTTACGGCGATCCCGAGGGTTATTTCAGCGCCCTCGACGATGAAACCGGCGAGCATCTGTGGTCCTTCCAAATCGGTTCCGGTATCCACGGCAACCCCACCACCTACACCGTTGACGGCACCCAGTATGTGAGTATCGTGTACGGGGCGGGCGGCGGGGGTATCTGGCCTCTGTACTATGCCGATTTTCTCAAGAAAAACACCAAGGGCGGTGGCCTGATGGTGTTCAAGGTCCAGAACTAAGGGTAGAACCAAGCTTCTGACCAAGTTGTAATTTAGAAGGGAGGGCGAGAGCCCTCCCTTCTTTTTGGTGCGTCAAGACACCTTGTGTAGGCGAATCGCTGTCGCGCCCGTTGTGCACAAATCGGCTCAGGCCGGGAACGGATGAAGACGCAGGCCTCTCAAACCCTGTCCATATTCAACCCCGTTCGTTGAGGAATCCAATGAAGAAATTCTTCGGTTATATCGTGGTAAGCGTGCTGATGTTTGCAGGGCCCGTGGCGGTGTCCGCGCAGGAGCAAGATCCCGATGCCATCGCGGATACTCTGCAAAGATCCAAAGCCAAGAAAAAATTGCTCGGCTGCGCCGACCCTTATTCCTGGCCGTACTCCCAGCAGTCCTACAGCGATCCTGGTTTCGATGTGCGAATTCTGGATCTCATCGCCAAGGAAGGGGGAATGGAAGTCGAGATGGTGTGGGCCGATACGGGAACACGCGGTGGAACCGGACGAGCCTTCAGAAACTCCATTTTGCGCAAGCGTTGCGATGTTTTCGTGGGCCTGTCGGACAATGGCGAAGAGGATTTCCTCCCCGACGAGTTGGTCTTTTCCAAGCCCTACATGAGCTTGGGATACGTCATGATGGTGCAAGGCCAAGCCGAGGGAGTTAAATCCCTCGAGGACGCGAAGAAGGGCAACGTCAAGGTGGGTGTTCCCATGGCCACGCCCATCGACGATTATCTCTTCATAAACCAGGTGCCGCGCGAGCTATACCTTAACAACCTCCGGTTGATGCAAGGCATGAGCAAGGGCGAGGTGAATGCCGCCATGGTGTGGTCTCCAGCCATCGCCGTGGCGAAAAAAGAGTTTCCGGAAGGTAAATTCCATTTGGTGCAAGGTTATGTGCCCAAGCCCGAGCATCGCACCAATAGTTCCTTCGTGGTGCGCCGGGAAGACAAAGCGCTGCTGGAGTTCTTGAACCAAAGTATCGATAAGTTCGTGAGCGCGGGAAAAATCAAACCTATTGTCGAGAGCTACGGCATGCCGTTTTTCGATGTGGTGTCTCGTTGAAAAATCTAGGGAGGTAGATTAGAAAATGTGGAGCGGTATGAACGTGGTAGCGGTAAGGATTCTGGCACTTCTTACGTTGTCCTTGGGTTTGTCGTTCGTGCAGCCCGTGGCGGCCCAGCACAAGATGAACGAGAGCGACATGGAGTTGCCGACAAGCGATGCCAAGGTCGTTGAATTCGGGCGCGAGAAGTACGCCCAACGCTGCTCTTTTTGCCATGGCGGCGCCGGTAAGGGTGGCAAAGGCCCTTGTCTTTCGTGCGGTAAGTTCCCCTATTCCGGCAACACCAATATGGGAATCTATACGACCATCGCGGTAGGCGTCACCAACCGCTCCATGGGCGGGACCATGGGCGCCTTCGGCACCACCATGAGCGCCGAGGAAATTGTGGCCGTACTGACTTTCTTACGCAGCGAGGAAAAGCGCCGCATCGCCGCGGGCGAAATCGCCGATCCTTACAAAGCGCAGTAAGCGGCAAGAAGCGAAGTAGACGACACGGCCGGTGTTACCGGCCGTGTTTACGTTTGGCCCGTGCTTCCGAACCCACCGGCCCCGCGGGAACTTCCGGCGAATTCTTCCACCTGCCTGAAATTAACCTGAAGCACAGGAACGATCACGAGTTGGGCAATGCGCTCCATGGGTTGTAGCAAGTAGCTCGTCGCGCCGCGGTTCCAGGCGGAGACGAAAACCTGCCCCTGGTAGTCCGAGTCGATGAGCCCCACCAGATTTCCAAGGACGATGCCGTGCTTGTGACCCAGGCCCGAGCGGGGTAAGACCATGGCAGCCAGTCCCGGATCCGCCAAGTGCAGGGCGATGCCGGTGGGAACCAACTCGGTGCGTCCTGGATGCAGTTCCAGGGTCTGTGCGGTGCATGCTCTCAAGTCCAGCCCGGCCGCGCCGGCCGTGGCGTAGCTGGGCGGAAATTCCTTCAGCCGCGAATCGAGGATGCGGATATCGATGGTTCTCATGGTTTGTTTATGAGTTGTGCGATATGCGCCACGATACGGCGGGCGTTTTCGATTTTCGCGGCCTTGGGTAAGGCATGGCGGCCGGCGCTGTCGTAAAGAACAACCGCGCTGTCATCGGCGCCGATGGCCTCTTGCGCGATGTTTCCGATGAGAAGCGGCAGCTTTTTGCGGCGCCGCTTGTCTTCGGCGTTGCGGTCGAGATCCTCGCTTTCGGCGGCGAAGCCCACGCAAAAGGGTGGGTTACGCTGGGAGGCAATGGTCGCGAGAATATCGGTCGTGGGTTCCAATTCCAGAGCTAAAGTCCTCGCGCCTTTCTTCAGTTTCCGCGGACTCGTTGTGCTCGCACGGTAATCGGCGACTGCCGCAACGGAAATGAATATGCCGGCCGAGCTCGCGTGGGTTTGCGCCGCCTCTAGCATCTGCGCAGCTGTCGTGACAGAAATGACTCTGGCACCGAACGCGGCCGCTAGCGCGACGGGGCCGGAGATGATCGTCACCTCGGCACCGCTTTCCAGCGCAGCCTGAGCCAGGGCGTACCCCATCTTTCCGGAGCTGCGATTGGTAATCCCCCGGACCGGATCGATGGGTTCGAAGGTGGGTCCCGCTGTGAGTACCACCTTCTTGCCCGCCAATATCTTGGGGGCGAGCGCACGGGCAAGCTCCTGCACAAGTTCATTCGCCTCCAACATGCGCCCGAGGCCGGTTTCGCCGCAGGCTTGTTCGCCCGCCGCGGGGCCCGCGACCAGGACGCCGTCCGAGCGCAGCTGCTCCATATTGCGCTGCGTAGCCGGGTTGTCCCACATCTGCCGGTTCATGGCGGGGGCAACCATGAGGGTGCACTGGCGGGCTAGGCACAGGGTGGATAACAGATCGTCCGCGCCACCATGTGCAAGCTTGGAGAGAAAATCCGCGCTGGCCGGGGCAATAAGTATGAGGCTGCGGTCACGCGACAAATCGATGTGACCCATGCCGTTGCGAGTGCCGCTGTCCCACATGTCTGCGTAAACGGGTTTGCCCGATAGCGCTTGCATGGTGAGCGGTGTGATGAAGCGGGTGGCGGCCTGCGTCATGACGACCTGGACATCCCAATTGTCTTGAACCAGAAGGCGAACCAATTCGGCGCATTTGAAGGCGGCGATACCGCCGGTCATGCCTAGTAGGAGTCGCTTCGGATAGGGGTGCTGGTTCATCAGTGTGAGGCTTGCAGGGCACGGTAGTATAGCCCGCGTCTACAAGCTAATTTTGGGTGGATGGGATAGATGTCCATCAGTACTTGGCCCCAGGATCAACGGCCGCGCGAGAAGCTACTTAAGCAAGGGGCTCCCAGCCTAACCGATGCCGAATTGCTGGCCATCTTCCTCCGCACAGGAGTGCGCGGCAAAAATGCCGTTCAGTTGGGGCAGGATCTACTCAATACTTTTGACGGTGTCGCCGGGTTGTTCACCGCGCCCCCCGAGTCCTTGAGAGAGGTGAAAGGTCTCGGTCCGGCCAAAATGGTTCAACTCTTGGCGGTCAGAGAATTGGCGGCGAGAGTGCTCTCCGGTGAAATGAAGCAAAGAGACTCCCTGACCTCCCCCCAGGCCGTGAAGGATTATTTGCGTCTGAGACTCATGCACCTTGACCTGGAGGTCTTCATAGTGGTTTTTCTAGACGCGCAACACCGGGTAATTGCGTCGGAAGAGTTGTTTGCCGGGACCCTCACTCAAACCAGTGTCTATCCTCGCGAAATCGTCAAGCGCTGCCTGGCGCTCAACGCTGCGGCCGTGATCTTCGCCCAAAACCGCCCCTCACCCTATGAAAACAGACCCAGAGAAGCCAGAGATACCCGCAAATCTACCCGCTTTCCTTACCCCCTCGCCCCCCAATCCCAAGGCTGCGGGTATCGCTCCAGCCCCCATTGGCGGGCGTAGGCTTGCCCCAATGCTCCGCCTACTGTTCGCCCTGCATTGCCTACTGGCTGCGCCCTTGTGCCTTGCCGGGGAGATAACCGGTGTGATCCTTGAAGTCCAGGACGGCGACAGCCTGCGCCTTGGGGCGAGCGATGGGAACTTGGAGATTCGATTGCTGGACATTGACGCCCCGGAACTACAGCAAGCCAAGGGGAAAGACTCCAGGACCAGCCTGCGCGAACTGTGCCTGCTCAAGCGGGCGACTGTTGAAACTCGGGGCGATGATCGCTACGGGCGCACTCTCGCCACTGTGCGCTGTGCCGGAGTAGATGCGGGGGCCGAACAGGTCCGGCGCGGAATGGCTTGGGTATTCGTGCGCTATGCCCCTAAGGATTCGCCGCTGTACCAGCTTGAGCGCGAGGCGAAGCTAGAAAAGCGCGGATTATGGGCGGATGATGGTGCCGTGCCGCCGTGGGAGTGGCGACAAGTTAAGGGCACCTCTAATAATTCAGCATTGCTTGGGCTTGGGGATTTGCTAGAATCCCGCGCTTTCCCGGGTAGGGCAATCTCGCCCCGCTCGCAATTCGCACACTTGGCCGGATGTTAAGGTGC
>SHXO01000104.1 GCA_009693245.1 Betaproteobacteria bacterium
ATTTCCAGTGGACTCCTTTATTCCTTCAGCCAAATTTGGCCGTTGTTTTCCTTGATCATGACCGGGACGAGGCGGCGGCCCTTGCAGGGGCCCGCTATGCAATGTCCGGTATCCGGTAAATAGGCCGCCCCGTGTGTGGAACACGTGAGATATAGACCAGAATAATCAAAAAAATTTCCTTCCATCCAATCCAGTTCCACCGGCACGTGCGCGCACCGGTTGAGGTAGGCGTGCACTGTTCCGTCGAAGCGAACAACAAAGGCGGGCTGTGCTTCGCCTGCCCGGTCCACCGTGAAGCGAAATCCCTTGCCCCCCTCCACTTCGGCGCTCGCGCAGATCACCCGTTGTTGCGCAACCATTTCGCCAAGTCCGCGATGCTATCCACGCAATCCAAGGGCCGCGCCGCCAGAAGAGCTTCCTTTTCATGCGCCCCGTAGGATACCGCCACTGCACGGGCCCCGGCACTGTGCGCCATGCTCATGTCGTGGGTGGTATCTCCGATCATCAAGGTGCGCGCCGGCGGCGCGATGACTTCATCCATCAAGTACAGCAGCATTCCGGGGTGTGGTTTGGGAAATCCTTCGTCGGCGCAGCGCGTGATATGAAAGAACCGGGCCAAGCCGCTTTCCTCCAGGGAGCGGTTCAGGCCCCGCCGGCTTTTTCCGGTGGCAATGCCAATAACATAACCAGCCTCGTGCAAGCCTTCGAGCATCTCCTCGGTCCCTGGGAATGGATGAATCCGGTGATTTCCTGCCAAAAAATGGTAGCTGTAGCGCGCCGCGATATCGCAATAACGCGCCGTCTCGGTCGCGGGAAAAAGATATTTCATGCTATCCGCGAGTCCCAATCCGATAATGAAACGCGCCTGCTCATCGCTCGGAATAGGTAGGTACATATCTTTCGCGGCTGCTTGAATGGAAGCGGCGATGTGCTCCGTGGAATCCACCAAGGTACCATCCCAGTCGAACACCAAAAGCTCGAACTGCTTATCCATCGTCTTGCTCCAGCAGGCTCAAGAAATCCGCCAATTCCTTGGGTAACGGCGCGCCAAGATGGATCTTTTCCTTTTTTATAGGGTGCGTGAAGGAAAGCTTCGCCGCGTGCAGAAACATGCGGTGGAGTCCGCGCTTATTCAGTGCCTTGTTCCGATTCGCGTGGCCGTACTTGCTGTCCCCGGCTATGGGAAAGCCCAAGTGAGATAGGTGCACACGTATCTGGTGCGTGCGCCCCGTGCCAAGCTGCGCCTCAAGCAAGGCAAATTGCGGCCAGGCCTTCTGCAATAGGAACAGCGTGTCTGCGCTCTGCCCTTGCGCATCCACGCTTACGCGGCGCTCTCCTTCTTGCGTCAGATAGCGTAGCAGCGGCGCCTTTACCCGCTGCCTGGCGTTGCGCCAAGGCCCCAGCACCAACGCGAGATAGCGTTTTTCGATCTCGCCTTCGCGCAATTGGCGGTGCATTTCCGTCAGGGCAGACCGCTTCTTCGCCACCATCAACAAGCCGGAAGTATCCCGGTCCAGGCGGTGGACCAGTTCCAGAAAGCGCGCTTGCGGGCGCTGTGCCCGGAGTTGCTCGATGATGCCCGAGCTGATTCCGCTGCCGCCATGGACAGCCAACCCGGCTGGTTTATCGACAACCAAAAGGGCCTCATCTTCAAGCACTACCGCGAGCGGATCGGCGGGTGCATCCCATGTCGTAACGGAGGCTTGTGCCGTGCGCACGGGGGGCAAACGCACCATGTCTCCAAGCTGCAAGCGATAATCCGCATCGATGCGCCCGCTATTGACGCGCACCTGTCCCGTGCGCAGCAGACGGTAGACATGGCTCTTGGGGACGCCCTTGAATGTGCGCACCAAAAAGTTGTCGATACGCTGTTGGACTTCCTCCTCGCCGATCTCGACTTGAGAAACTTCTTTCCTTAAGGTACTCAATTTGCTTAAAATGTTGAACTGAAGATTTAGGACACTCGCCCGAGCACACACCATCGTGTTCCAAGGCGCCCAAGTACCGCTGGTCCTGAAAACCGGCCTCTACGTGACTTCCGCGCCGCGTGTCCCCTTCGGAAATGAGTTTCATGTGCGAGCTTCAAAACTCGAAGAACTCAGGCAGCAAAACTCGTATTTAGTCACATAACTCTAGTGATCTAGTGATATAGCAGCCGGACCATTGCCCGCATGATAGGCACCCAGGCTGCGGCGATTCACGGCAGGTTAACTTCGCTGGCCTGCGAACCAACTAGCGATGACACATTACGCGCCTTAGGCGTACTTCCGAGGCTCCACGAAACTGGGGCCCCACGGACACCGGCACAGCGATGCACTCCGCGGACATACAGACGGCATATTATGAGTACAGACCACTGCAATAAGTAAAGATGTCCTGCTGAGCGATAGCATGCGCTGGCCGCCGTGTCCTACCCGCAACGCCTAAGCGCGGGGGTAGAACTCAATGAAACGCATGCTTTTTAACGCAACCCAGGCTGAAGAGCTAAGAGTTGCGATAGTAGATGGACAAAAGTTAGTAGACCTCGATATCGAGACCGCAGGAAAAGAACAACGCAAAGGAAACGTCTATAAAGGAGTCATCACCCGCGTAGAACCCAGTCTTGAAGCTGCCTTCGTCGATTACGGCAGCGAACGCCACGGTTTCCTACCCTTCAAGGAAGTCACCCGCGCCTACTTTAAGAATCCCGATGCGGACCCTGCACGCGCCCGGATTCAGGACGTCCTGAGCGAAGGCCAGGAATTCATCGTCCAAGTCGAGAAGGACGAGCGCGGCACCAAGGGCGCTGCCCTCACCACCTTCGTCTCCCTGGCAGGGCGCTATCTCGTGCTCATGCCGAACAATCCTCGCGGTGGCGGTGTCTCGCGCCGGGTCGAAGGCGAAGAGCGCAACGAACTGAAGGATCTGATCGCCCAACTGGATGTTCCCCAAGGTGCCAGCATCATCGGGCGCACGGCGGGTTTGGGCTGCTCCCTGGAAGAACTCAATTGGGATCTGGCTTATCTGCTGCAACTGTGGCGGGCCATCGAAAACGCCGCCAGCTTCCTGCCCTCCCCCAATGGCGATCGTTTGATTTACCAAGAAAGCAGCTTGGTGATCCGCGCCATTCGCGACTATTTCCAGCAAGACATCGGCGAACTGCTCATCGATACGGAGAACATCTACGAACAGGCCCGGCAGTTCATGAGCCATGTCATGCCGAACAACGTTAGCCGGGTCAAGCTGTACCGCGACGACGTGCCGCTCTTCTCGCGTTTTCAGATCGAGCACCAGATCGAGACCGCCTACGCCCGCCAAGTCGCCTTGCCGGCGGGGGGCTCCATCGTCATCGACCACACGGAAGCCTTGGTATCCGTCGACGTGAATTCGGCGCGAGCCACGCGCGGGGCGGACATCGAACACACAGCGCTCAACACCAATCTGGAAGCCTGCGACGAAATCGCCCGCCAGTTGCGCCTGCGCGACCTGGGCGGTTTGGTGGTCATCGACTTCATCGATATGGAAAATCCGCGCAACCAGCGCGACGTCGAAAACCGCTTGCGGGACGCTCTGCACTTTGACCGGGCACGCGTCCAAATGGGCAAGATCTCCCGCTTCGGGTTGATGGAGCTATCGCGCCAGCGCCTGCAAACGTCCTTGGGCGAGACCAGCCACATCGCCTGCCCGCGCTGCCACGGCATCGGCCACATTCGCAGCATCGAGTCTTCGGCGCTGCACATCCTGCGCATCTTGCAGGAAGAGGCCATGAAGGAGAACACCGCCGCCGTCCACGCGCAGGTACCCGTGGATGTTGCCACCTACCTGTTGAACGAAAAGCGCGCGGAGTTTCACTCCATCGAACAGCGGCTCAAGGTAGCCGTGGTGCTTATCCCCAATATTCACCTGGAAACGCCCAACTACAACGTGTCGCGCCTGCGCCATGACGAGCTGAACCAGATGGAACCTTTACCTGTTTCCTACCGCATGGTGGAGCAACCCACGGAGAAAGAGTCCGGCGGCCCCAGCGCCGCCGAGCAAAAGGCGCTCAAGCCGCAAGCCGCGGTGCAAAGCATCACTCCAGAACAACCCGCCCCCACGAATGCGGAGCAGGTCAAGCCGTCCATCTTTAAGAAAATCTTTGGCTGGCTCACCCGTAAACCGGAAGAAGAAAAACCCGCCGCTGCCCCGAAGTCGCGTTATCATCTGAGGCGCCAGCAGGAGGCACGCCGCGACCGGGGTAAGGGCCGCCGTCCCGAGCGCGACGCCTCCGAGGCCGCGGCGGGCAAGCAAGCTGCCCCCGCCAGGGGCGAGGGGGAGCGTCCTCAACGTACCGAACGTCCTGATCGCCCCGACCGTGCGGAACGAGGCGAACGTAAGGAACGTCCAGAACGCCAGGATCGTCCGGAGCGCGGTGAACGTCCGCCACGCGAAGACCGGCCCGAACGCGGCCCACGCCCGGAGCGGCAAGGCCGGGGCGAACGTCCCGAGCGCCAGCCGCGCCCCGAGCGTGAGCGCAATCCCGAACGCAGCCCGCCGCCCGAAATGGCCGAGGGCGCTGTATCAGCGGAAGCAGTAGCCAGCGCACCGCGCCAACGCCACGACGGGGAGGGAGATTTCGAAGGACGCGGTCCTCGCCGCCGCCGGGGTGGCCGTGATCGCGGCCGTGGCCGGGAGGGTAGGCCTGAAGCAGGCAGCACCGCGGAATCCATCCGTGAACCAGAGCAAGTATCACTGGACATTCATCAGAGCGAATCGTCCTTCACGCCAGCCGAAGCCGAAAGAACCTACGAGCCAAGCCATCATGAGGAACGAGAGGTGCGGACCGAGGCGCAAGCCGAGGTACGCGTAAGCGAGCCTGTGGAGTTCAAACCCTCCCCCTCCCTCGCGCCGGAACACGTCGCGGTGCGGTCTTCCCCGCCTCCTCGCGAGCGTGCTCCCGTCATGGAGAAGCCCGAACTTCCACCTGGCTTGGAGCTGGTGGAAACGGCACGCGAGAAAGCAGCGTCCGTCCCCGAGCACTACGCTGCGGGGTCCGAAGACCAACCCCGCCGGCAACGCCGTCCACGGCATTCGGACATTCCCATGGAGGAACATCCCATGGTGCAGGTTGAAACGCAATCCACGCGCGATTCCGCCTGAGTCCCCGAGGGCTGGTAGATCCTTACCAGCCCTTTCCTTGCTCACTACCGAGCGCGTATCGCTGTCGCCACGTCAGCTGGCGTATCAGCGCCTCTGAATACCTACCAACCGTTCTTGTTGCGCAAATGCTCCAGTAACCCTTCCGCGCCTTGCTCCACCAGGTCCAGCACCAACTCGAACCCCTCGGCCCTGCCGTAATAGGGATCGGGCACTTCGCGGTAAAGTGCTGCGGGTGCGTAATCCAGGAGCAGCCCCAACTTCGCCCGGTGGCCGGGCGGGCACTTTTCCGTGAGGTAGTCGAGATTGGTGCGGTCCATCGCTAGTAGATAATCGAATCCGGCGAAGTCCTCATCGCGTATCCGGCGTGCCTTGAGACCGTTCAAGTCGTAGCGCCTTTTGGCCGCCGCCGCAATTGCACGCGCGTCCGGAGCGGCCCCCAGGTGATAGCGATGGGTGCCAGCCGAGTCGATGGTCACCAGGCCCGACAGTCCGGCATTATTCACGTAGTGCCGAAACACGCCTTGCGCCGTGGGGGAGCGGCAGATGTTGCCCATGCAAATGAAAAGGACTTTCTCCATGCCCAGTGACTAGCTCTGTTTCACTCCGCGCCGCGGTTTTGCGCGCGCCTTCACCCGCGGCAGCTCGGAGCGAGTTTCGACGCCTAACAAGCGGTCCTTGAGGGCCTTGACTTGATCGCGCAGCTTGGCCGCTTGTTCGAATTCCAGGTTACGGGCGCGGTCCAGCATTTCTTTTTCCAACTGGCGAATCTGGCGGGCGATCTGGGTTTCATCCAGCGTGGCGTATTCCGCCTGAATTTGCGCCGCCTTCAACTCGCGCGCGGTTTGCGGATCGTAGATGCCGTCGATGATGTCCTTGATTTTCTTCTTCACGCCCACGGGCGTGATGCCGTGGGTTTCATTGAAGATGACTTGCTTCGCCCGGCGCCGGTTGGTTTCGCCGATGGCCCGGCGCATGGAATCCGTCATCACGTCCGCGTAAAGAATGGCTGTACCGTTGATATGCCGGGCGGCGCGGCCAATGGTCTGGATCAAGGAGCGTTCCGAGCGCAGGAAGCCTTCCTTGTCCGCGTCCAATATGGCCACCAGGGACACTTCGGGAATATCCAACCCTTCTCGCAGCAAGTTGATGCCCACCAGCACGTCGAATGCGCCCAGGCGCAAATCGCGAATGATTTCCACGCGCTCCACGGTTTCGATGTCCGAGTGCAGATAGCGCACCTTGATTCCGTGCTCGGCCAAGAAGTCCGTGAGATCCTCCGACATGCGTTTGGTCAGCGTTGTGACCAGCACTCGCTCGCCTACCTTCACCTTCGCGTGGATTTCGGATAAGAGGTCATCCACTTGCGTACTCGCCGGCCGCACTTCGATAACCGGATCGATCAGCCCCGTGGGCCGCACCACCTGCTCCACCACTTGGCCTTGATGGGTGCGCTCGTACTCCGCAGGCGTGGCGGAAACGAATATGGTCTGCGGCATCATCCCTTCGAACTCCTCGAACTTGAGCGGACGGTTATCCAGGGCACTGGGTAGGCGGAAACCGAAGTTCACCAGATTTTCCTTGCGCGCGCGGTCGCCCTTATACATGCCACCGATCTGGGGCATGGTGACGTGGCTCTCGTCCACGAACAAGAAGGCATTGGGGGGAAGGTAATCGATCAAGGTCGGCGGTGGCTCGCCCGGCTGTCTACCCGATAGGTGGCGCGAGTAGTTCTCGATGCCTTTGCAGAAACCGATCTCCGACAGCATTTCCAGATCGAAGCGCGTGCGCTGCTCGATGCGCTGTGCCTCCAACAGCTTGTGCTCGCCGTGAAAGAAAGGGATGCGTTCGGCCAATTCCAGCTTGATGGCGTCCACCGCTTTCAAGGTGGATGCGCGCGTGGTGACGTAATGATTCGAGGGGTACACGGTAAAGCGCGCAATGCGTTGCAGCACCTGGCCCGTGAGTGGATCGAACAAGGTGAGGGTCTCCACCTCGTCGTCGAACAAGCTTACGCGCACCGCGACTTCGGAGTTCTCCGAGGGAAAAATGTCTATCACGTCGCCCCTCACCCGGAACACGCCGCGCTTGAATTCCATCTCGTTGCGCTCGTACTGCATCTCCGCCAAACGCCGGATGATGTCGCGCTGGCCGCTCTTCTCACCCTCCCGCAGGTGCAGGATCATGCCGTGATAGTCCACCGGGTCCCCAATGCCGTAGATGCAGGAAACCGTGGCGACGATCACCGTGTCGGGCCGCTCCAGTAATGACTTGGTGGCGGAAAGCCGCATCTGCTCGATGTGCTCGTTGATGCTCGAATCCTTCTCGATATACAGATCGCGCGATGGCACGTAGGCCTCGGGCTGGTAGTAATCGTAGTAGGAGACGAAATACTCCACGGCGTTGGCAGGGAAAAACTCGCGCATCTCCGAATACAGTTGCGCCGCCAGCGTCTTGTTGGGGGCCATGATGAGAGACGGGCGCCCCAGCCGTGCGATCACGTTGGCCATGGTGAAGGTCTTGCCCGAGCCCGTGACTCCCAGCAAAGTTTGGAAAGCCAGCCCGTCGTTCACGCCCTCCACCAGCTTATCGATGGCCTGCGGCTGGTCTCCGGCCGGAAGAAAAGGTTGGTGTAATCGAAAAGGGCTGTTGGGGAAGGTAAGGATCACGAGTAAAATGCGCGCCCTAAATCTAAGCCGGGCAGTCTATCACGCGGCCTATTTTCGCCGCTGGCTGTTAGCGCACCCACCGCCAACCCTAAGGAACACTACATGAGCACTTCGCCACTCGCCAGCGTGCCAATGGCGCCTCGCGATCCCATTCTTGGCGTCACCGAAGCCTACAACGCCGATAAGAACCCCAACAAGGTCAATCTCGGCGTGGGAATCTACTACGACGACAACGGCAAGGTGCCCCTACTCGAGTGCGTCAAACGCGCCGAGCGGCAAATGATGGAGAACCTGATGCCGCGCGCCTATCTGCCCATCGAGGGCATCGCCGCCTACGATAAGGCAGTGCAGCAACTGGTATTCGGCGCTCGCCATCCCGCAGCGCTGGAGAATCGCATCATCACCGTGCAAGCCTTGGGCGGTACCGGCGGCCTCAAGATCGGTGCGGATCTTCTGAAGCGCTTGGTACCCAACGCGCAAGTATGGATCAGCGATCCCAGTTGGGAAAACCACCGTGCCATCTTCGAGAACGCTGGCTTCGTGGTCAACACCTACCCCTATTACGATGCCGCCAGCAAGGGCGTCGGCTTCGGTGCCATGCTGAAATCGCTGCAAGCCTTGCCCGCGGGCGCCATCGTCGTGTTGCACGCCTGCTGTCACAACCCCACGGGAGCCGATCTGAGCACGGAACAATGGGACAAGGTGCGAGAGACAGTCATCACGCGCGGCTTGATTCCCTTCCTCGACATCGCCTACCAGGGTTTCGCCGATGGCATCGAGGCGGATGCCGCCATGGTGCGTACCTTTGCCAAAGCGGCGAATCCGGTATTCGTGTCGAATTCCTTCTCCAAGTCTTTTTCCCTGTACGGCGAGCGCGTGGGCGCGTTGAGCGTGGTGACCGCCAGCGCGGACGAAGCGGCCCGCGCCTTGAGCCAGCTCAAACGCGTCGTGCGCACCAACTACTCCAACCCGCCCACCCACGGCGGGCAAGTGGTAGCCACCGTGCTCAACAATCCCGAGCTGCGAAATCTCTGGGAGGATGAACTCGGCCAGATGCGAATCCAAATTCGCGGCATGCGGGAAAAGCTCGTGGCCTTGCTGAAGGCGAAGCTCCCTTATGCCGATTACAGCTTCGTCATCCGCCAGCGCGGGATGTTCTCCTATTCCGGTTTGAGCAAGGAGCAAGTGGGAAAGCTGCGTGAGACGTATTCCATCTACGCCATCGACTCCGGCCGCATCTGCGTCGCGGCGCTCAACACGCGCAACATAGAGTACGTGACGAACGCCATCGCCGCTATTGCCTAGACTTGGGTGCTGGTGCTTCCGCCGGTGCATCCTTCTTCTTGGGCTTGGGCCGGAACAGTTTCTTGGCCAGACCGCTGGCCTTCATCCCAAGCGTAGTCCCCAACCCCGGCCCCAACACCGCCGTGCCGATGGCCGCTCCCGCCATCGCAGTTTTGGAGGGAAAGACGCGCGGAGCTTCCGTGGTGCCGGATATCGCCAGTTCCGGTGTGCCGATGAGGGATGCGGTGCCCTTGAAGTCAATACTCATATCGCCATCCAAGGTCGTGTCCTTGGCGACTAGCACATGGCCTTTCGCCTTCAAGGCACCCGATTCGATGTAGAGATCGTTGTACTGCATACCCGCGGGGCCCATTTCCAAGTGCCCCTTCAACTGATCGAACTTGGTGTCGCCTTTCGCGTCGCCTCCCAGCAACCCCTTCACCGCGCCCATGAGATCGATCCCACGCAACACCCCTTCATGGATATCGAAATCGGCATTGACCAACATCGCCTCCATCATCGCCGCGCCCGTGGGCCCCTCCCCTGCAAACTGGCCTTCGGCCTTAAGCTGGCCCTCTAGCCGCGCCTTGGATTTCAGCGCCAGCAGAAAAGGCTGCAACGCGATTCGGCCTCCCTTGAAGTTACCCGTCAACTGGCTACCGTTTTTCCAATGATATGCCGCATCGGCGGTGAGCGCACCTCCATAGAGCGAGGCAGTGAGCCGTTCGATATCGAGCCCAGCGGCGGACGCCTTGCCTTGGGCATCCAGCCGCGTGATTTCAACGGGCGGCCCAAGCGGAAGTTTCCAGCCAAGCGCGACCGCTTTGATGGCGTACCGATCCTACGCCGGAATGAGAGTCACTTCAAATTGATCGCCGCGATGGGAAAGTTTGGCCTGTTGGAAGGAATTACCCGGGCGAAAATCCACCACAAGGGCGACTTCACCCACCTTGGTGCGGGTGAACCGCAGGGTGCCCTGGGTAATTTCGGCACGGCGGATTTCAACCGAGTTCTTACGAGCGCCTTTGCTCTTGGGCGAGGCACGCAACACCCCGAAAATCTCTGGCTGAACCTTCGGCGATTCAGCGATCACGCTCAAGACCTTAACCTCCCTCCATAAGGAAAAAACCTCAGGAATGATCCAAAGCATGGGTATTTCCGCGATGGAGGGCTTACCTACCCGAACGTCGTGAATGGAAATGCGAGGCGTGGGCAAAAGGTGGGCGCGTATCTTCCCCACCGCGACTTCCATTTTCAGAGCCTTGACGGCGAGTTGTTCCGCTCGGGGTACCAGCCCCCCTAAAGGTAGCCAGTAAGGCAGCCCGAGAGCAAGAACCAGCAGCCCCGCCAGCGATAACTCGATGATTCGTCCTGCTTTCATTTACGATTGCGTTTGAAATGCCCGGCCGCTAATATACGCACCCTTTGATTCGGCGCTCGCGCCGGATCGCGAGGTTTACCTCCCATTCCC
>SHXO01000105.1 GCA_009693245.1 Betaproteobacteria bacterium
TCTTGCATTGACGCGCTGGGGAGTTGGTTCCCTATGGCTATCGGGTGCCCTGGTACTTTTGGTTTTTATTGCGCTGATGTGCTTACCCAGAACGAAGGGATGTCAATAAGGGTTGGCAACCGGTAACTCCTGCGCGGGATAGAGCGAAATAATTTTTGGCCCCGTGGGTGTGAGCACCACTTCTTCTTCGATACGGGCGGCGGAAACGCCGTCGCTCGCGGGGCAATAGGTTTCCACCGCGAACACCATTCCGGTTTTGAGTTCGATGGGTTCGCGATAGGAGTTCAAGCGGCTGATGATGGGCCGCTCGTGCAGGCCCAGCCCCAAGCCGTGGCAGAAATTCAAACCGAAGGCATCCATCTCGCTGGCGAAGCCGATCTCGTCCGCCTTCGGAAAGGCATTGGCCACCACGTCGCTGCTCATGCCGGGCTTGATGAAATCGATGGCCTTGTCCATCCACTCGCGCGCTTTCTTGTAGGCCGTGCGCTGCGGCTCCGTGGCGCGGCCCACGCTGAAGGTGCGGTAGTAGCAAGTGCGGTAGCCCATGAAGGATTGGATCACGTCGAAGAAGGCTTGGTCGCCGGGGCGAATGAGGCGGTCGGTGAAGTTGTGGGGGTGCGGCGAGCAACGCTCGCCGGAAATGGCGTTGATGGCCTCCACGCAATCGGACCCCATTTCATAGAGCCGCGCCGTTGCCAGCGCGACGATCTGGCTCTCCTTCACGCCGGGTTTAAGGGCTTCCGCGATATCCTGGTACACGCCATCCACCATGGCGGCCGCCATGTTGAGCAAGGTGATTTCATCGATGCTCTTCACCTCGCGCGCTTGCAACATGGTCTGCTGGCCGTCTCGCACTTCGATGCCTAAGCGCTGCAACTCGAAGAGCATGGGCAATTCCACCATGTCCACGCCCAACGGCATGTTCGCCACGCCTTCTTCTTCGAGCAATGCCTTGATCTCCTGGGCGGCCTCGCGAAACAGCGTGATGTTGGAGCCCACGGCGCCGCGCATGCCGAGCAGACCGGCGCGGCAATGATTGGGCTCGAGCCATGGCGCGTAGAGTTTGTGGTGTTTGGCGGCGGAACCAAAATCCCAAATATAGGGATTGCCGTTTCCGGTGAGGAGCGAGTAGCGCGTGAGCTTGTCGCGTGCCCACTCGCCGATGACGGTGCTTGTCGTATAGCGAATATTGCCTTGGTCAAAGCACAGGAGCGCGCCCATTCCTGAGGCGTTGAGCGCTGCGCGCAAGCGCGCCAAGCGGTAGTCGTGCAGGCGGCGAAAGTTGACGCGCTCCTCGAAATCCACCTGGGTGTGACCCGGTGCTTGCAGCGGGCGGCTCCAGTCGTGGTGGGGGTCGATATCGTCGGGCCGGATGATCTTGGGTTCGCCTAATGAGCGGGTCATCGCTTGTCTCCTCGTTTCTTGGGGCTTAGTTTAATGAGATCTTTCAACGTGTGGCCCACGCCCTCGAAAAAAGTACGCACTTCCGCTTCGATAAGAGCGGGAAGGTTGCGCGGTACGGGCATACCGTAGATGTACTTGCGCACGCCGAAGTAGAAGATCCGGGAATTCACGCTCCACACCAATTCGATCTCCGTGCTGGTGAGCGGAACTTGATCCGCCCCCGGCAACCGGTAAAAACGCCTGATCTCCTTGCATATGGGGCGCACGATGCGGGCAGTGACGCGCGCGAAGAACTTGCGGTTGAGATCAGAGCCCTTCAATCCCGCGAACATCAGCAGCCGCACCCATTCGTAGGAGAGAATGGTCTGCGCGTAGAGTTTGTAGAAGCGCACCATGCGTTCTTCCAGCGCAATGGATTGGTCCAGGATCAGCACCTCCCAAGCGGGATTCCAGCGGCCGAGATAGACCTCTTGGTAAACGCGTTCGATCAACGCCTCCTTGTTGGGGAAATAGCGGAAGAGCAACGCATGGGTGATGCGGGCGCGCCGCGCCAATTCGCGCGTGTCCCCGGCGAATCCCACTTCGGCGAAGAACGCCACGGCCTCGCGCAAGATATGTTTTTCCCGCTCCGCGCGCGGCAAGCGCGTGCCGCGCGGGGGCGGTTGCACGCGCACTCTTGCCGCGCGCAGCGGCGCGCGGACGCGGCTGCCGTCAATGTTCATGTTGTGGGCCACTGCGAGAAAACCTATCTTGTCTTGACTGGTGAGCAGATGGTTACTACTATGACTCGGGCTGGAGTGGGAGGCAAGGGGTCCCACCGAAAGTTTTCTGCTGCAACACAACAAAGCTAGGCGTAGCCATGGGGAGCGTTGGGAGTATGAAGAGCCTGCGAGGACCTGTCCATTTAGCATCGGTTTATCTAGGCGGGAGGCGAGCGTTGCTGCGGGCCTGCGCCGCATCCTTGTTGTTGTTTGGTGCGATGCCAGATCGCGGCCTTGCGCAAGGCAAGGAACCCATCAAGATCGGGGCGGTGTTCTCCATGACGGGAGCGGGCGCGGGCCTGGGATTGGCCGAGCGCAACGGCGCCCAACTCGCCGAGAAGATGATCAATGAGCGCGGCGGCATCAAGGGGCGGCCCCTCAAAATTATTTTCGAGGACGATGGTTCGAAGGCCGACATTGCCAAGAGCAAAGCGGAGCACCTCATCTTTAACGAGAAGGTCCAGGCCATGTTGGGCCCATCCCTCACGGCGAGCACGGGGGCGATCGCCGCCGTGACCCATGCGCAGCAAATGCCCCAGATCGCGGTGACTGGACTGGGCCCGGCCATCGAACTCACCTACAAGTCCCTTTTCCATGTCATGCCGCCCCAGGTGCTGAATGCCAAGGCCATGCTGGAGTACACCACCAAGGCGCTCAAGCTGAAGAAGGTAGGGGCGTTGCACGACTCGGGGTATGGCCAGTTGGTCATGAATGCCCTGCAATCGCAGTCCGCCGCTTATGGTGTGGAGTTCGTGGCAATCGAAAAATTCGAAGTGGGCGCGACGGATGTTTCCACGCAGGCCGCAAAGGTGCGAGCCGCGAATCCGGAAGTCGTATTCATCATCGCCACCAATCCGACACCATTCCGTAATGCCCGCCAGATTAGAATCACCCAGCCCATCGTGTCGGCCATCGGATCCTCGGCCTACCAGTACGTGAACGGCATGGGAGAGCACGGCCACGACATCGTGTTCCCGGAGTTCATGGTGGCGGAAGACCCGTTACCCCACCAAAAGGATTTCGTCGAACTTTATCGCAAGGCCTACAACGCGCCCCCGAAGAACTATGAGGCCGCCGGTTGGGATGCGGTGCACATCATCGCGCGCGCACTGGAGAAGGCCGGGCCCGACGCCACGGGGGAAGCGCTGGCCAAGGCCATACGCGAGCCCTACCAAGGCGAGCTGGCCAATTACAATTTCGCCGCGCCCGATATGACCGGCATCGAGTTGTCCAGTTATGTATTTTCCAAGCTGGTCAACGGAAAGTTCACGCGGTTACCCTTCACCGCGAAATAGAAAGCGAGGGGGAGGAGAGAGGAGACGGAGGGCGGCAGCCTGAGGGGGCCGCCCTCCGATTTCCCGTGTCTACAAGACCAATAGTCCGAGGAGGAGAATCATGAAGAGGAACGTCGAATTCAACAGCAAGGGATCCAAGATCCGCGGCGTGTTGGCGACACCCGAGACAGGCAAGGGGCCCTTTCCAATCGCCGTCATGGGAGGCGGCTGGTGTTACGTCAAGGAGATCGTATTGCCGCATTATGCGCAGGCGATCTTGAACGCCGGGGTGGCGGTGTTGATGTTCGACTACCGCGGCTTGGGCGAGAGTGAAGGGGAAGTGCGCCAGCACATCGATCCATGGGGCCAAGTAGAAGATTACAAGAACGCCATCAGCTTCGTCGCGAAGCAGCCCGAGATCGACAGCCAGCGCGTCGGCATCTGGGGCATTTCCTACGCCGGCGGTCACGTCATCATCGTGGGCGCCACGGATCCGCGCGTGAAGTGCATCGTGTCCACGGTGCCCGTGGTGGAAGGCTGGGAAACCATGAAGCGCTGCCATGGCGAGCGCAAATTCGCCAAGCTGCTCGATCTCGTGATGGAAGACCGCGTGCGCCGCTCCGACGGCCAGCCCAGTTCCATGATGCCCATGTCGCATCTGGATCCCGACAACAATTTGTCGAGTTGGCCCTTCCCCCACGTATACGAAATCTTTCAGCGCATCAAGGAAACCGAAGCACCACGCCACGAGCACCGCAACACCATCGAGTCCATGGAGTTGCTGCTCCAGTACAACGTCTTCCCCTACGCCAAGATGATTCTCAATACACCTACCCTGGTGGCGGTGGCGGAGCAAGACAACATTACACAGTGGGATCTGGAAATCCAGATGTACAACGCCATCACCGCCGGCAACAAGGAATTGGTCGTGCTGGAAAAGGTGAATCACATGAGCCTGTACTCCACGCGCAATCACTTGGAGATGGCTTCCGCCCATCACGGGCGGTTCTTGAAGAAGCATTTGATCGATAAATTCGCGTGATAGGGAGGAGGGAGGGGGGAGGAGGGAGGAGAACGGCGCACATAGCGCCGTTTTTCTGTTGGGCGCGGTTTGGGCCAGTGCATTCGCGTGGCGCGCGATTGCCTTTGCTCCTCCCTCCTCCCTCCTCCCTCCTCCCTTGAAAGTGGACACCACTCTCCTCCTGCAATCCGCGCTCGCGGGCACGACCAACGGGTTCGTATACGGTTTGATCGGGCTTGGGATCT
Organism: Betaproteobacteria bacterium; assembly: GCA_009693245.1. Classification (NCBI taxonomy): domain Bacteria; kingdom Pseudomonadati; phylum Pseudomonadota; class Betaproteobacteria; species Betaproteobacteria bacterium. The sequence goes on from SHXO01000105.1 coordinate 4,706, forward strand.
CGGTGATCTTTCGCGGCACGCGGATCATCAACGCCATGCAAGGGGAGTCGGCGCTGGTGGGCGGTGTGGTGTCGTTTCTCGTCTTGGAGAAGCTGGGGTTGCCGCTTTACGCGGCGGCGCTGGGTGGCGTGCTCGGCGGGGGATTGCTGGGCTATGTCGCCGAGGTGCTTCTGGTGCGGCCCACGCGCCGGCGCGGCGGCAGCGAGGAAAGCTATCTACTTCTCACCCTGGGGATCGCCTTCGCCATTTCCGCCAGCGTGTTGTTCTTTTTCGGGCGAGATTCTCACATTTTGCCGGGCATCGGCGGCGAAGCCAGCGTCGTATTCTTCGATGCCGCCATTCGCATTCATGCGCTGTGGCTCATCATTATTTCTTCTCTGGTGATGGTGTTGCTGTGGTGGTTCTTTAACCGCACGCACCTGGGCCTTTCCATGATGGCTTCCTCGTTGGATGAAGAAGGCGCGGCCACCATCGGAATCAACGTGCCGCGCATGCGGACTCTCACCTTTGTGCTGGGCGGATTGATGGGCGGACTGGCAGGTGTCTTGGTCTCGCCGCTCATCACCTTGCATTACGAAATGGGGTTGTTGCTCACCTTGAAGGGCTTCGCCGCGGCCATTCTCGGTGGCCTGGCAAATCCCTTCGGTGCCGTGGTGGGAGGGGTCACGTTGGGCGTGATCGAATCCGTAGCGGTGTTGTCCGTGTCCTCCGGCTACAAGGACGTGATCGCCATGTCGCTCCTCATCGTGATCATGATCTTGATGCCCCACGGCATGCTGGGTCGCGGCACGCGCAAGGGCGGGTGAGGTCCGTGAGCGCGGCACGGGTCGTTTTAATCGCGGTAGCGGTCATTCTATGGGCTGTCATTCCCGGCTTTGCTTCGCGCAGCGTGCTGGATATGCTGGTGTTTGCCGGGCTCTACACCATCGCCGGATTGGGTGTGTCGTTCCTGCTCGGGCAGTGCGGCATCGTGACGCTGGCGCAAAGTGTGTTCTTTGGCATTGGCGCTTACGCGTGCGCTTACTGCACGACGCATTTGGGTTGGATGGCCCCTCCAGGTTTCGTCATCGGCACCGCCGTGAGCGGCTTGATCGCCTTCGCGGTGGGGTGGCCCATCTTGCGGTTGTCTGGTTATTTTCTAGCGCTTGCCACCTTGGCCCTCGCAATCATTGGGCATGTCATTTTTCTCGAATGGGAATGGCTCACGGGCGGAACCCTTGGCATCGGCGGAATTCCGCCGTTGAATTTTTTTGGTTTCTCCTTGAATTCGCCACAGCGTTTCTACTACCTGGTGTGGCCCGCCGCGCTCTTGGTGCTTTGGCTGCACCGCAATTTGCTGAATGCGCGCATCGGCTTCGCCATACGCGCCATGCGCGATGCGCCGGCCGCCGCCCAAGTGTTGGGAATCGACACCCATGTACTCAAGGTCAAGATGTTCGTGCTGAGCGCCGTGTTGGGCGCCTTCGCCGGGAGTTTGTTCGCGCACTACGTCACCTTTGTCAGCGTGGATAGTTTCGGCGTGGACCGCGCCATCAACTTTCTCTTGCTCGCTGTGTTGGGCGGCGCCCAGACTCTGTTCGGTACGGTACTAGGAGCGCTCTTCATCGCCTTCATGCCAAATATCTTGAGCCGTTTCGGCGACATTCACGGTGTGCTATTCGCCGCCTGTTTGATACTGGCCGTGATATTTCTACCCGAGGGATTCGGCGGCGCCTTGCGGCGCGCGTTTGCGGGGGCTGGGCAAAAGCCATGAGCCATCAACTGGAAGTGCGCGCCGTATCTCACAGCTTTCGCGGTTTGAGCGTGCTGCGCGGCGTGAACTTCGTCGTCCCCGATGGGCAGATCGTGGGATTGATCGGTCCCAATGGCGCGGGCAAGAGCACGTTGTTCAACATCATCTCCGGATTTCTCGAACCCAACCAGGGCCAAGTGTTTTTTCAGGGCGAGGATATCAACCGGCTGAGCGTGCCCCAGCGCAGCCAGAAGGGCTTGCTGCGTAGTTTTCAAACTCCCCAGGTTTTCGCGCGCCTGACGGTACGCGAAAACCTCATGGCTGGCTGTTACAAGGAAACTTCCAGCGGGGTGGTGGCGGGGCTCGTGGGGTGGGGGGGCAGACGTGAACGGCGGGCCATGGAGGAGGCGGCCAGCCAGGCGTGCGAGACTTTTGGGTTGGCGGGCGTACGAGACCGGTTGGCGGGCAAGTTGCCGGGCGGGCAGCAGAGGCTGGTGGAACTGGCGCGGGCCGCGGTGGGAAAGCCTAAGTTGCTGTGCCTGGATGAACCCTCATCCGGGCTCAATACGGAGGAGGTCAACCAGCTCATGAGTATGCTTCGGCGGATGAATGCTCAGGGCGTGACCATATTGCTGGTGTCCCACGACATGGATTTGGTGGCGGTGGCGAGCGAGATTCACGTGCTTTGCTTCGGCGAAATCATCGCCAGCGGCCCCTTCGCGCGGTTGAAGGGCGATGCGCGCGTGCGCGAAGCCTACTTGGGCGTCTAGCCCGCATTTCTCACAAGTCGCCCCCCCGTTATGCATACCTCCTCGCCCAATCTATCTACGACTTCTGTGCCATCATCCCGCGCCCCTGTGAGAAATACGGGCTAGCCGTGTTGAGCATCGAAAACATCGAGGCAGGTTACGGTGGCATTCCAGTCCTGCGCGGGGTTTCCGCGGCGATCGAACGCAACGAAGCCGTGGCCATCATCGGTGCCAATGGCGCTGGAAAATCGACCCTGGTGCGCGCGATCTGCGGTTTGCTCCCGCTCACCGGCGGGCGCATCGTGCGAGACGGGCAGGACATACAGCGGTTGCCTCCTCACAAGCGCTCGCAGCATGGCATCGCGGTGGTGCTGGAGAACCGGCATCTCTTCGGCGAGTTGTCCGTGCGGGCCAATCTCGAACTGGCCTCCATCCATGGCAAGGCGCGCGCGGCTGGGGGGCGCCGCTTTGGCCTGGACGATGTATTGCAGCTCTTTCCTTTCGTCCGCACTCGTTTGGACGCGCCGGTGGAACTGCTCTCCGGTGGCGAGCAGCAGATGGTGGCCATTGCCCGCGCTTTGTTGTTGCAACCGGATTTGCTCATACTTGACGAGCCCTCCACGGGGCTCTCGCCCAAGGTGGTGAAAGACATCGTAGGCGTCATGGCTACCCTGCGGGAGGGCGGCATGAGTATTCTTTTGGTCGAGCAAAACGTGGCGCTGGCGGCGCAGACTTCCGAGCGTGCTTACGTGATGTCGCTGGGGCGCGTGGTGCACGAAATCAAGCGCGGCGAGTGGGAAGGTTTTCGCGACAACGAGGCGCTGATCAAGGCTTACTTGGGTGGGACAGCGTAGGTTCCACCACCCTAACCCTCCCCCGCACGCTGCGCATGCAAGGGAGGGAACTCGCGGCCGTGCAAGGATTCCCTCCCCTGCGCGCAGCGCGGGGGAGGGTTAGGGTGGGGGCGAATCAACCCATGCGCCTAGACCCAAGCGGCTGGACCACCCGTATCACCGATGAGGATATCGCCCGCTACGTGGGAAGCGGTGCGTGGAGCAACACCACGGTGTGGCAAGCCGCGCTGGAGCAAGCACGCCACGGCGCACACAGAGTAGCCGTGGCCGGCGAGGGGGCCTGCCTCACCTTCGGCGAAGTGGTAGCGCAGGCGAGACTATTGGCGGCGGGGATGCATGGGATGGGGTTGAAAGCGGGTGATGTCATCAGCTTTCAATTGCCCAACTGGCACGAGACCATGGTCATCAACTTGGCTGCCGCTTATCTAGGCCTGGTGTGCAATCCCATCGTGCCCATTTACCGCGACGCCGAAGTGCGCCACATATTGCGCGATGCTAGAAGCAAGCTGTATTTCATCCCGCGAACCTTCCGCTCCTACGACTTCGCCGAAATGGCGCAGCGCCTGCGCCCGGAACTGCCTAGCCTGAAGGAAGTTGTGGTGCTGCGAGGGGAGGCGGCGGGCTGCCTGAGATTCGAGGATTTGTTGGGCGAGCCGCTCGTCCGCGACAGCGATACCGATCCGAACAACGTCAAGCTGGTGATGTACACCTCTGGCACCACGGGCACCCCCAAGGGCGTGCTGCACAGCCACAACACCCTCATGGCGGAGATGGGCGCGGTGCGGCGGTTCTGGGGTATCACGGACCAGGATGTGGTGCTCATGCCCTCGCCCGTCACCCACATCACGGGCTATCTCTACGCCTTGGAAATTGCCTTCGCGGCCGGGGTGAAAGTTGTGCTCATGGAAAAGTGGAACGCGGCGCAAGCCGTGGATCTGATCCATGAACACGGCGTGACCTTTACCGTGGGCGCCACGCCCTTTCTCAAGGAATTGACGGACGAGCTATTGGCGCGCAAGGCCGTGCTGCCCAGCATGCGATTGTTCATGAGCGGCGGCGCGCCGGTGCCGCCGGAAGCGATCCGCCGCGCCAATGAAGTTTTGCCCCACGGTATGGCGTTCCGCGTCTACGGCAGTACGGAAGCGCCCACTGTTACCCTGGGCATACGCAGCCGTGCGCAATGCGAATTGGGTGCGACCACGGACGGCCAGATTGTCAATCATGAAGTGCGCTTGTGCGACCCGGTGAGCGGTGCGGTGCTGAGCGCTGGCGAGGGCGAGATCTGCACCCGTGGCCCCGAGATGATGATGGGTTACACGCGTTGGGAGGACACCTTGGAAGCCTTTGGCGCCGGGGGCTTTTTCCACACGGGGGACCTGGGTTATTACGTGCAAGGCGGCTACCTATGCGTGAGCGGGCGCAAGAAAGATCTCATCATCCGGGGCGGCGAGAACATCAGCCCCAAGGAGATCGAAGACGTGCTCCACACGCACCCGGCCATCCGGGAGGCAGCGGTGGTGGCCATGCCGCACGAGCGCTTGGGGGAAGGGGTGTGCGCCTTCGTGATGCTAAAGGGGAACCAAGGGTGGAGTCAGGGCGTGGACGTGGCCGGTCTGGCCCAATTTCTGGAGCGGGCTGGGCTCGCCAAACAGAAGTTTCCCGAGCGGGTGGAGGTGGTGGCGGATCTGCCGCGAACGGCTTCGGGCAAGGTGCAGAAAAATATTCTGCGCCATCGGGTCGTCGCTAAGGAGGCGTGAAACCCAACGCGAATTTCGCGAAACAGATTGACGGCACCCATACAAGTAGTAATCTCGTTTAGGCAAACCTGCGGGTGGTTTCTCGTCACGGTTCTCCCCGGCTAAGGTTGGTCCGCGCGTGCTTCACAGGCAATGCGCGTGGGTAGAGCGCGCCGAGCAACTCACTCGGATGGGAGATCCGCTGGTGGGGTTGAAGGCGCAGATTGATTGGGAGGCCTTTCGGCCCCAGTTGGCGCGAGTGCACGAGAAGGAGCGCAAGAGCGCGGCGGGGGCCAAGCCCTACGATGTGGTGC
>SHXO01000106.1 GCA_009693245.1 Betaproteobacteria bacterium
GGATTGTTCGAGGTGGTATAGCGCCAGCCGGTACATTCCTTCCCCCGCCAGCGGGGGAAGGCTAGGATGAGGGAAACCTTACTTCAATCCTGCCTTGCGCAGATTGCCCAAATACCGGTCACGGTCCTCCAGCCTTTTCCAGTTTTCAAACTGGTCTGCCTTCTCGATGGAGGTTCCGGGCTCGAGCTGCAGGGCTGCTTCGATCTCGCGTTGCGCATCCTGCATTCGCCCAGCCTCAACGTAGGCATACGCCGCATGCAGCCGGAGCAAAACCCACTTGGGTGTCTTCGAGATCGCGGCCTCAAAGTGTTCAATCGCCTTATCGAGCCGCCCCGTCAGTTGATTAGCCTTCCCGAGCTCGAAATCGTACCAAGGTTCTGGGAACGGGTTAAGGGCCACGGCTTTCTCCAGATAGCGTCGAGCGGCTTCAGGCTCCCCAGAAAGTGTAAGGAGGATCCCGAGGACAGCACTGGCCTGTGCGCCGTTCGGCTGCAACTCAACCGCCTTCTTTCCATAAGCGACGGCCGGGTCGTGATCAGCCAACAGCAGCGAATGGATCATGCCTAGCACGGAGTACGCGTCGGGTGGATTGGGGTCAAGCCGTAGAGCTTGATTCGCCGCCTTCAGGGCCTTTTGTGTCGAACCCTCTCGGCTGTCACTCCAATAGAAGTTTGCGTCGTTGAAGTGGGCCCAGGCCAATCCTGAGTAGGCGAGTGCGAAGCCGGGGTCGAGCGCAATAGCCTGCTCGTGGAAAGCACGGGCCTGTTTATTCGAATCTGGCGACATGATGAATCGCTGCTCATGCCCGCGCAGATAGGCCTCATACGCCTTGGGCGTTGGTCAGGGTCTTGTGCCAGACTCGCGCGTCCTCACCGGCAACGAGCTTCACGTCCAGTTCGGTCACGATCTGGCGCGTAATCTCGTCCTGAACCGCGAATAAATCCTTCAAGTCGCGATCGAAACGCTCGGCCCACAGGTGATTGCCTGTAGTCGCATCGATCAGCTGAGCGTTCATCCGAATGCGAACACCGGACTGCTGAAGGCTACCCTCCAGCACGTAGCGCACCCCCAGTTCCTGGCTGATTCGGCGCACGTCCACTGGCTTTCCCTTGTAAGCGAACTACGAGTTGCGGGCGATGACCTTAAGATTGTAAAGCTTGGACAGATCGGTGATGATAGTTTCGCTGATCCCATCCGCGAAATACTCCTGGTTCGGATCGCCGCTCATGTTGACGAAGGGCAGCACGGCGATGGAAGGTTTGTTCGGCAAGGGAAGGGATGCGTTAGCGCTGGACGTGATTTTGGGTGGTGAAGATACCGGCGGCCGTTGTGAATACCACCACTCTCCTGCACCAGTGGCTAAGACGAGGATGGCAGCCACTACCGCAACCTTTCGCGGCGTGTTCGAGGCGGCCGCGCTGGCGGGCGGGGCGATTGGCATTATTCCGTGCTCCGGTTCCATCTGGTAGGCGCGCACCGGCCTTGCGATATTCTTGACTGTCTGCTCCCCGATAAATCTGAGAGAGATCGGCAGCTTGCCTTCGATCTGGTCATACATCGTTCCGGACAGGCATATTCCACCGGGTTCGGCGAGCGACTCCAGACGAGCGGCGATGTTGACTCCGTCGCCATAGACGGTGCCGTAGTCGCGGAGAATCACGTCTCCGAGGTTAAGTCCGATACGGAATTGCATGCGCCGGTGTTCGGCAAACTGGCGGTTTCTCCGGCCCAGATCTTTCTGGATCTAGAGTGCGCACTCGGTGGCTTGGACTGGACTTTCGAATACGGCCAAGGCGCTATCACCCGCCGTGTCGATTACTCGGCCCTGATGCCGCGCGATCTGTGCGGTGAAGACCGACCGGTACTCCGTCAGAGTGCGCACCGTCGCCGCCTCGTCGTCTCCCATGAGGCGGCTGTAGCCTGCCACGTCAGCGGCGAGAATGGCGGCGAGCTTGCGGGTTTGCGAAGGGTCTTCGTTCATCGAACAAAATCCGATAGCGCTAGATGCGGTTATGATAGCCCACTAGTGAGGCGAGTAGACTCTCGAAAGGGACGAGAGTGAACCGGCAGCCAAGTTGCACCGTGGTGCGAACACGGGAGCAACCTCGGTCTCTAATTCAGTAGCCCGCCGCCGACAGCACGCGATCCAAGGCGCCGGCGGTGGGTAGCATTTCTACTTCTCGAAGTGTGCGTCGGTACAAATGACCGAAGTCGGTCCGGTCTCCTGTCACAAGGAGATTGGCTCTTGCCTGTGCCGACTCCGCGAGGACCGGGGCATCCTTGGGGCCTAAGTCGTGCGCCGCGGCCCATTCGATATATTCCTTGTGTGGCTCCGGGCAGATCGTTAGAACAGCGGTAAGACGGGCGAATTCCGGTAGGCGTTCCTTGCGTTTGAATGCGAGATTGCGCCTTGCCTCTTCGATGGTGTAGGGTGAAGCCAGAAGTTCGCACAATCCCGCTTCGGCCAAGCGAAATAAGATACCTGGACGGCTCTCATTCAGGTATGCCGCGCTGAACAAGACATTGGCGTCGAGGAACAGGCGCATCTAGAGTTGGCGGTTCTTGATCTTACGTTTTTTGAGAGAGGCTTCCACGCGCGCTTGCTCTCGGGGCGTGATTTTGGCCTCCTCGGAGAACTCCTTCACTCTTGCGTCGCTGTAAATTTCAATGGGGAACACGAAGGCTTGGCGCAGAACAATGGCGCCATCGGCGCTGGCCTCGACCACCATGGGCGCCTCGTCTGGAATGGCCAGTTTTCGCAAAATGCCCTTGGGAATGGTGATTTGGCCCTTCTTGCCCAGTTTTACGAGATCCATTTGTGGTGTTCCGAAAGTTTAGGAAGTCAGGACACCAGAATCCCGGCAACCCGGTATATGGAATTGCCGATGCCCAATTTAGGACAATTATTTCACCGCGAAAGATGCAAAGATGCGAGAACATGGTCCGCCCGGCCCCTTCTAAATCCGCTCACAGAATGGCGCACGAAGAGGATTCGGTAATGTAGGGTTGTCTGTTGCACGCGCCGCCGAAGGCCATTACGTTCTTTAGATTTAGCTCCGGTTCTCGAAGCCTCGCGTTACCTTCGGGCAACCATCCCTGGTATGATCCTCCGCAACATTTCCCACGCATCGGTTGATGCCTAACAAAACCTGATTAATACTCGCGGGAGGCGGCGCCCGTGCCGCGTATCAAGCCGGGGTGCTTTCCGCGGTACGGCAACTGGTCGCGGAACGCGATAAAAATCCCTTCGCCATCATCTCTGGCACTTCGGCGGGCGCCATCAACGCCGCGGCCCTCGCCGTTTTCGCGGAGAACTTAGATGAGGCGGTCGGCCATATGCTCGCTGTGTGGGGTAATTTCCATGCCCGCCACGTGTACCGTGCCGACCAGGTTGGGATCGCGAAGACCGGCGGCCGCTGGCTTTCGGCGCTCGCGTTCGGATGGTTGGTGCGCCAGAATCCGCGTTCTCTACTCGACAATACACCGCTACGCCACCTCTTGTCATCGCGATTGGATTTCTCGCGCATCCAGCGTGCCATCGGCAACGGTGCCATGCACGCGGTGAGCATCACGGTTTCGGGGTACACGAGCGGAGAGAGCATCAGCTTCTTTCAAGCGGCGGCGTCCGCGCAACCCTGGTCACGCATGCAGCGCGCAAGGGTGCGCGCCGAGATCAAAGTCGATCATTTGCTTGCCTCCAGCGCGATTCCGTTTTTCTTTCCGGCGGTAAAGATAAACCGGGAGTACTTTGGCGACGGATCGATGCGGCAGATCGCGCCCATCAGCCCTGCCATCCATCTGGGCGCGGACCGTGTGTTGGTGATCTGCGCGGGCCGCATGGAGCGCGAGGAGCGGCGGCACGCCAGCGCCTATCCCAGCCTGGCGCAAATTGCTGGGCACGCCTTGTCGAGTATCTTTCTGGACAGCCTGGAGGCGGATATCGAGCGCCTGCAACGCATCAACAAAACCGTTAGTCTGATTCCCGCCGGTGCGCGCGAGAGCGACGGCGCCACGCTCCGGCCCATTGACGTCATTGTCATCGCACCTAGCGAACGCTTGGATTTTTTAGCCGCAAAACACGTGCGGGCGTTACCCCGCTCGGTACGCGCGTTTTTCGACGGGATCGGCGCGATGAATAAGGAGGGCGGTGCGCTCGCGAGCTATCTATTGTTCGAAGCACCTTACACGCGGGCCCTCATAGACCTCGGCTATCGTGACGCGATGGCGAGGGCCAGCGAATTGCGCGCGTTCCTCGTTTGATTCCGCGTTGGCCCAGGGACGGAGGAGCGTACGGAATCCCCAATTATTCGCTAGCTGTGAGAGAACATGGTCCGCCCGGCCACTTCCAAATCCGCTCGCAGAATGGTGCCCGAAGACGACTCCGTAATGTAGAGCTGTTTGTTCCCCGCGCCGCCGAAGGCCATGTTGGTGGTGAGATGCCCTTGCGGTGAACGGATGCGGTAGAGCGGTTCTCCGGCGGGGCTCATGCCCCAAACGCTGCCCAATCCAACATGGGCGATGATCAAACCACCCTGGCTGTCCAGGGCCAAGCCGTCGGGCCCCATGCCGCCGGACATATGAACATAGATACCGACCTTGGATACACCACCGTCGCGAGCCAGGGGCACGCGCCACACGCAATTGCCGCGAGTGACCGCGAGATAAACGTGGGTTTCTTCTAGATTCATGACCAGTCCGTTGGGGCTGGGTACGTTGTCGAGCAGGCAGATGACGCGCCCTTCGGGTGTCACGCGAAACAAACGGCCCGTGGGGTCGTGCAAGCCGGTGAGGCCTTGGTCGGTGAAGTACAAATCTCCATTGGAAGCGAAGAACAGATCGTTCACGCCCTTGAAGCGTTCCACGTTCGCGCGTTCGAGAAAGGGTTTCACTCGCTTCGTTTCGGGATCGAGCACCATGATGCCGTGCTTGTAGTCGGCGATGAACACGCGGCCGTCGCGATGAATTTTCAGGCCGTTGGGCCAGCCGTCGTACTGCGTGACCACGGAAAATTCACCCTTGGCATCCACTTTCAGAATGCGGCCGTTGGCGATGTCCACGCACCACAAATTACCGTCGCGGTCGAAGGAGGGCCCTTCGAGAAACGCCACTGCCGGAAAACCGGGCGGCTGGCCCCGCACCCACTCGTTATCGGGCGGTGCGCCACGAAGATCGGGCGGGAGTCTGGCCCAGACGGTGGCATCGATGGATTTCGGAGTCGCGTAGAACATGTTCATTCCCCCGTGAAATGCGGCGGGCGCTTGTCTAGGAATGCACTCACTGCTTCGTTGTGATCCTTGGTGTAATGGGCGAGCGCTTGATACGCCGCGGCCATTTCCAAGGAAGTGTTCAGGCTGGTATGCGCGCTTTCTCGCACCAAGCGCTTGGTAAGGCGCAAGGCGATTGCGGGATTGGCCGCGAAGCGTTGCGCGAAGGCGCGCGCTTCTTCCATGAGTTTACCGGCGGGCGTCACTTTGGATACCAATCCGCACGCCAGCGCGGCGGGTGCGTCGATGGTGTCACCGGTCAGCATGAGTTCCAGCGCTTTCGCCGAACCCACCACGCGCGAGAGCAACCACGCGCCGCCGTCGCCCGGAACGATGCCGAGCTTGACGAAACTCGATGCCATCTTGGCGCCCTCCGCCGCGATGCGCACATCGCACATGCAAGCGAGATCGAGCCCGGCACCGACGGCATGTCCATTGATGGCGGCGATGGTGGGCACATCGAGGTTATACAAAGCCAGCGGAATTCTTTGAATTCCATGCCGGTAGGTGTTGCGAATTTGCGCGGGCGAGCCGGCGGAGTAGTACTTCTTCTCGCGCATGTGCTTGATGTTGCCGCCCGAGGAGAACGCACTGCCAGTGCCGGTGAGGATCACCGCCTTCACACTCATGTCGCGGTTGATGCGATCGCAGGTGGCGACGAATTCTTCCATCTGCTCGGGTTCCGAGAGCGCGTTGCGCTCCTCGGGCCTGTTCATGGTGAGGGTGACGATGGAGTCTTGCTGGTCGTAGAGGAGGAAAGGCATTTTTGGGTGGAGGGAGGCGGGAGGAGGGAGGATAACCCATGGCCAAGACGACGATCGCCGAACGATTCGCCTCTCCGGTTTTAACCCCTCCAACCTCCTTCCTCCCACCTCCCTTGTTGTTCGATTATCAACGGCCACAACCCCTCTCCACCCCGCTCGCACACCTGCCGGCCGAGTTGCTCTGACCAAAAAGCGTGGGTGCCGAACTCGCTGCGCCAGGACCACAGGCGGCGGGTAAGGTAGTGCAGGCTGTGTTCGTAGGTGAAGCCGATGGCGCCGTGAACGGCATGGGCGATGGCGGCTGCTTTGCCCGCAGCTTCGCTCGCACGCGCTTTTGCGCAGGCGATGGCGAAACCCGGTTGTTCCTGTCCTGCCATGGCGAAGGCGTATTCGGCTGCGGTGGACACACTGGCCGACTCGCTGGCGAGCACGGCGAGTTGTTGCTGGATAGCCTGAAATTTTCCGATGGGTTTGCCGAATTGCACGCGGTCATTGGCGTACTGGACGCATAGTTCCGCCATGCGATCCATGGCACCGGCGATCTGCGCCGAGCGCACGAGCGCTCCGAAGTTTTGCACCGGATCGTTAGTGGCGTCCTTGAAATACGGCACCGCAGCTTGAACGGTTGCGCCGCTCATTTCCAAGCCGTCACGCGCTTCGCGGGCGATGTTCTGATTGCGATGGACGACGGCTTGGCTGCGCTTGGCGAGCACCAGATGCGGGCCCCCGTCATGAGCAACGCTGGTCACGACGAAGTCCGCCGCGCCGCCCCAGGGCACGGCATCCAGGCTGCCGTGCAAGCGCCACTCGCCAGCGCGCTTCTCAAGGCGCGTGCCGGCACTGGCGCGGCCCAAGGTGAGACGTCCCTTTGGAACCGGGATGCCCGCATGCTCCAGCAACCAACAGGCGGCCAAACTCTCGGGCAACGGCAGGGGTAGGGCGTGCCGGCCGCAAGCGAAGACGACGGGAAATAGGTCGGGCCATGGTGCGCCCACGCCGCCAGAGATTTCCGTCGCGGAGGCGCGCGCGAATCCGCCGTCGTCTAGCAAGTTGAAGAGCGTTTCTTGCCATTCGCCCGCTTCGGCTTTTTGCAGCAACGCCGCCGTGACATGGTCCGCGAGAATGCGGTTGATGCTGTCTTCGAATAATGCGCGCATTAGCGGACTCCCAGGCCGCGCGCGATGATGCCGCGCAGAATTTCTCGCGTTCCCCCGCGTAGTGAGAAAGAGGGGGCGAACTGAGTGATGTAGGCCAGCAACTGTTCGTAGTCTTCGCCGTCGAGCGAGGGCGTGCTTTCCATGAGGCCGTGAACCATCTCGGGAATGTCTTGTTCCAGAGTGGTGCCCAGATCCTTCACGTAGGCCGCTTCGGTGGCGGGATTCTCGCCCTTGTTCAGGCGCGCGGCGATGCTGAGCGACATTTGCCGGTACACGGCGAGTTTCGATACGATGCCGCCCACGACAATGGCCGAGCGGGCGTCAGGCTTGGGCCCCAAGCGGTCGATGAGTTCCTTGACCAGCGCATGACAACTCAGGAAACGCTCCGGGCCGCTGCGTTCGAGGGCCAGTTCCGCCACCACTTGCGCCCAGCCGTTCCCCTCCTGGCCGACCAAACTGTCATCACTTACCAGCACGTCTTGGAATACCACCTCGTTGAAGGAGTTGTCACCCGTCAGGTCGCGGATGGGGCGAACGGTGATGCCGGGCGCTTTCAAGTCGATGAGAAACTGCGAGAGCCCTTGGTGTTTCTCTGGCGAATCCGAGGTGCGCACCAGGGTAATCATGTAATCGCAGCGGTGCGCATTGCTCGTCCATATCTTGGCGCCGTTAATGCGCCACGCGCCACCGGCTCGCCGCGCACGAGTGCGGATGGAGGCCAGGTCCGACCCGGAATCCGATTCGCTCATGCCGATGCAGAAGGCCATCTCGCCGCGGCAAATGGCCGGGAGGAAGAACTCCTTCTGCGCCTCGGTTCCGTAGCGCAGGATGAGGGGGCCGCTTTGCCGGTCTGCGATCCAGTGGGCAATGACGGGAGCCCCCGCCGCCAGCAATTCCTCGACTATAACGTAGCGCGAAAGGGCGCTCATCTCGCCACCGCCATGGCGCTTGGGCCAAGTCACGCCGATCCATCCCTTGGCGCCTAGCTTGCGAGAGAATTCGGCGTCGTAGCCCATCCAGGATTTTCCCGCCTTGGTATGAGGACGGCCGCCAAGTTCCTGGCGCAAGAACGCCCGGACAGGCTCGCGCAGCGCCTCGGCTTCTGGCGGTAGCGTGCATAAAGGGAAACGCGATAAGGTCATGCGGCCGCCGGATCTGTTGTCGGCATGTTGATGGGGAATCGCCTGAAGCGAATTTTAGTGGTAATGTTATCAGGCGTACAGGTCTTCCGGTTCCACTATGGCCGCATGCCGGCTGGAGAGGAAACAGCGCGACTTGTGCGAAAACCAAGTAGCGTTTCTCGATAACGTGAGGAGATATACCAAAATGAGACAATCCAGACGCAAAGTACTGGCGGCCACGCTGGGTACTGCCGTTGTAATGGCAGCCACCACGGCATGGTCGCAGTCCGGGAATGAGTGGGCAAACTACGGGGGGGATCTCGCCAACACCCGTTACAGCACGCTCAATCAGATCAACACCGGCAACGTAAAGAACCTGAAGGTGCAGTGGATCCAATCCCTGGGTACCGTTGACACGCAGGAGACGTCCCCCATCATCGTGGGCGATACCATGTATGCCAGCAGTTCCACCGGTCCCAAGTATGTCTTCGCGCTCGACGCCAAGACCGGCAAGGTCAAGTGGAAGCACGAGCCGGAGCTACCCAACGACTACATGTCCACGGTGTGCTGTGGCTTGGATAGCCGCGGCGTGTCCTATGCCAATGGCCGGATTTTCTTTGGTCGTTTGGATGCCAAGTTGGATGCCCTCGATGCCAAGACCGGCAAGCGCCTTTGGTCAGTGGCCGTGGAAGACTACAAGCGCGGCCACGCCATCACATCGCCCCCAGTCGTATACAAAGACTTGGTGGTGACCGGGATCGCGGGCGGCGAGTTCGGTATCCGCGGCTCCGTTACGGCTTATAGGCAAGCCACTGGCGAGTTGGTATGGAGGACCTACACCATTCCCGGCCCGGGCGAGCCCGGCAATGAAACCTGGAAGGGCGACTCCTGGAAGACCGGCGCTGCCTCCACCTGGGGTGTGGGTTCCTACGATGCGAAGCTGAACACGCTTTACTGGTCCACCAGCAACACCGGGCCTTGGGGCGGCCACAATCGTAGTATCGATTCCAGCGACTTCGGCAGCATGTCCAACCTTTGGACGGCCGCTCAGTTGGCCTTCGATGGCGATACCGGCAAGATCAAGTGGGGCTATCAGTTCACGCCTAACGATGTGTGGGATTACGACGGCATCAACGAAGCCGTCCTCACCGACCTCAACATAGGTGGCAAAACGGTTCCGGTGATCACCCACGCGGATCGCAACGGGTTCTTCTACGTGCTCAACCGCGAGAACGGCAAGCTCATCTCGGCCGACCCCTTCGTGACGGTGAACTGGGCGACTCACGTCGACCTGAAAACCGGCCGTCCGGTGGAAGCGGCTAACAACGAGAAGCGTCCCCAATTGGGTAAGTGGGCACGTAACGTGTGCCCGAACCTGATCGGTGGCAAGAACTGGCCGCCCATGTCCCATAGCAAACAGACCGGGTTGAACTACCTGCCGGCCTTCAACATGTGCATGGACATCGCCACCAAGGACGAGGAGTACACGCCGGGTAAATTCTTCCTGGCCTCCGAGTTCAACCTCGACATGGCGGGTACCTCCGGTTCCCACTTGGCCGAGTTCTTGGCGTGGGATCCGGTTAGCAAGAAGAAGGTCTGGAGCATCAAGGAAGACCTGCCTTTCGTGGGCGGCGCGCTGACCACGGCGGGCGGACTGGTGTTCTACGGCAACCAGAAGGGC
>SHXO01000107.1 GCA_009693245.1 Betaproteobacteria bacterium
CAGTGTAGTGAAAGTAGAAGTCAAACTTGTCAACGCAAATCTCGCACACGCACGTGGTGGTGAGGTTGTGCTTTATAGGCGACCAGACAGCCAGCGTTGGCAAGCACGTTTCAAATTAAAAGACATGCAGTGGCGTAGAACAGCAACCAAACACATCAACTTGCAGTATGCAGCGCAGACAGCTTGTGAAGCCTATGACAGGTCAACGCAGCGCCTTCTTGCCGCCCAACATGTAATCAACAGAAAACGTCCGTGTTATAACACGGACAGTTTCCGTCTATCACGCAGGTCCAAATCCCTTGTTGCATCGAAAAAACCTCCTCTTTGAGCACAAAGGCTATTACTCAATCAAGGACTTGCCAATCAATCCGCGGAAAACTCCGACTGAAGGAGTGTGCCCCATATTGCTGTATAGACGGACAGTTTCCGTGTTTTTTTGGCGCTCGCGTAACGCGAGCCAACCAGGCGCTATTTGAGGTGCGGCACCACGTCTTTGATGTCCGCGTTGCCGCCGGAGATCAAAATGCCCACCTTCGATCCTTGCGGAACCGGAAATTTTTTCTCGAATAGTCCAGCGATGCCTAATGCACCCGTGGGTTCCACCACGATTTTCATGCGCTCCCATAGATATAGCATCGCGGGCAGGAGTTCTTCGTCGGTCACGGTGACCATGCCGTGAACGTGGCGCATCACCAAGGGGAAGGTAATTTCTCCCAGGGAGGGTGTGCGAGCACCGTCGGCGATGGTTTCCGGGTTGTGGCAGGTTTGCAGGGTTTTGGTCTTGAAGGAGCGCGTGGCATCGTCGCCGGCGGCGGGCTCCACGCCGATCACATTGCAGCGCGGACTCAACGCCGAGGTCGCAATTGCGCATCCCGAGATGAGTCCGCCGCCGCCCACGGGGACGAAGAAATAGTCCAGATCGCCTACTTCCTCGAACAATTCCTTGGCGGCGGTGCCTTGCCCCGCTACCACATGGGGATGATCGTAGGGCGGAATCACGGCCAGGCCGCGCTCGCCGGCCAACTGGTTGGCGAGCGCCTCGCGGGTGGTTTCGTGTTTGTCGTACAAGACGATCTCAGCTCCGTAACCGCGGGTTGCTTCCACTTTGACTTGGGGCGCGTCCTTGGGCATCACGATCACGGCCTGGCTACGGAGTTGCGCCGCCGAGAGGGCAACCGCCTGCGCGTGGTTGCCCGAGGAGTAGGTGATGACGCCGCGGCGCAACTGCTCGGGAGCGAGTTGCGATATCGCATTGTAGGCCCCCCGGAACTTGAAGGCGCCGATGCGCTGGAAGTTTTCGCACTTGAAGAAAACCTTGCAGCCAGTGCGCTCATCCACTTGCCTCGAGGTGAGAACGGGCGTGCGCCGGGCGCGGTCTTTAAGCCGGACGGCCGCGGCGGCCACGTCCGAATAGACGGGCAAATTGGAGGCGGGCTTCATCGCTTACGGCAGGGCACTTGCTGTTGGCATAATGCTTGAGTCTACTCCAGGGTTTTAATTACCGGCGGGAAAGTCAATGGAAGTCGCTTTGCTCTTTGGTCTTATTCTCCTAAATGGCCTTTTCGCCATGTCGGAGATTGCATTGGTCACCGCGCGCAAGCCGCGGTTGCAGAAGCTCGTGGACGAAGGCGACAGCGCGGCGGCGGCTGCGATCGAACTGGGGGAGCACCCCACCAAATTTCTGTCGACCATCCAGATTGGCATCACCTCCATCGGCATCCTCAACGGGATCGTCGGCGAGGCGGCTTTCGCCGAACCTCTGGGAAATTGGGTGCAGGAGATGGGCGTGGACGGGGGGCTCTCGCACGTGCTGGCCACGGCGCTGGTGGTGGTGGTAGTGACCTATTTCAGCATTGTGTTGGGGGAACTCGTGCCTAAGCGCCTGGGCCAGATGAACCCCGAGCCCATTGCCCGCATCGTCGCCCGCCCCATGCTGGCGCTCGCCGCCGCCACGCGTTTCTTCGTCAAGATTCTTTCCGCATCGACGGACTTGATCTTGAAAACCATCGGCGCGCGCAGCACCACCAGCCAAGGTGTGACGGAAGAAGAAATCGAAGCGATGCTGGAGGAAGGTTCGGAATCGGGCGCGATCGAGCACCACGAACACGCCATGGTACGCAACGTATTTCGCTTGGATGACCGGCAGATTGCCTCCCTGATGATTCCCCGCGGCGACATCGTCTATCTGGATGTGGAAGAGCCCATGGAGGAGAACCTGACGCGTATCGAGAATTCGGAGCATTCGCGCTTTCCCGTGGTGAAAGGCGATTTGCAGGAAATCATAGGCGTGCTCAACTCGCGCCACCTGCTTTCGAAATCCTTGCGCGGGGACAAACTCGACTTGAGGGTGAACCTGCAACCCCCCGTCTACGTGCCCGAGAGTTTGACCGGGATGGAATTGCTGGAGAACTTCAAGGCCTCGGGCGTGCAATTGGCCTTCGTGATCGATGAATACGGGGAGTTGCTGGGCATGGTCACGCTACAAAACGTGATGGAAGCCATCACGGGAGAGTTCAAGCCGCGCCATGCCGAAGACACCTGGGGCGTGCGGCGCGAGGATGGATCCTGGTTGTTGGACGGCATCATTCCGATTCCGGAATTGAAAGACCGCCTCGAGATCCGCACCGTGCCGGAGGAGGACCGTGAGCGCTATCACACCTTGAGCGGCATGATGATGTTGCTGCTTGGGCGCTTGCCGCGCGTGGGCGATAAGGTCAATTGGGAGAGCTGGAGCTTCGAGATCGTGGACATGGACGACAAGCGCATCGACAAGGTGCTCGCGGCGCAGTTGCCAGTGCCGCCGGATGACTAGCCCTGGTTCAAGTGCCTTCGAGCGAACCAAGCCAGGCCGCACGCCGTTTGGCAACGCTAGGTGGTGATTTGGCGATGATGAGATAACTCGTATCCAACGGCGCGGCGAGGACGGGAAGCGTCGCGCTACATAACTCGTCACGGCGAAAGTAGTGGAGCGCGGCACTACCACCCATGGGGTGAGTGGAAAGGCGCTGGTCGAGGTTCTTGGCGTTCACCCGCAGGCCATCGATCGCCACGATTACGTCGCCCGCCGACAAGCCTGCTCGCTGCGCGGCGCCGCCGTCCAATACGTGTGTGAGTTTCACGCCGGCCGCATCCTCCGTGGTGCGCGCGCCCAGCACGGCGCGGGGCTTCGTATCCGTGCCCGCCATTCCGCCCTTGTCCGTGGCGCCGGTTGAGGCTCTGACATGTAGCTCTATTCCCGCGTACGCAAGCGCGGTCTTGAGCGGTAATTCACCGGTGGAGCGCAGTGCGCGGTCGAAGAAACCCTTCAATCGTAGCCCGCTCAGTTCCTCCGCGAGGCGCTCGATGCCATCTTCTGGAATTCCAGCGCCGGTGCGGCCGTGGCGTTCCCACAGGGCACGCATCACGTCATCGAGGGACTTGCGACCCTTTGTCTGCTCTCGAATGAGGAGATCGAGGCACAGCGCGACGAGGCTGCCTTTCAAGTAGTAACTCACCAACGCGTTGGGCGAGTTTTCGTCCTGGCGGTAATACTTGATCCAGGCATCCCAACTAGCATCGGCGACGGTCTGCTTGAGGCGGCCCAGGGTGCGCAGATGATTGGTGATGGCGCGCCCGAGCAACTCGGTATACGCGGCGTGCGAAATCAAACCGCAGCGCACCAAGGCAAGATCGTCGTAATAAGAGGTGATGCCCTCCATGGCCCATAACAGGCTGGTGTAGTTCTCCCGCTCCAAGTCATAGGGAACGAAGGCCGCCGGTTTGATGCGCTTCACGTTCCAGGTGTGGAAGTATTCGTGGCTGCATAGGCCCAGGAAGCCACGGTATCCATCGGTGATTTCCTTCGTGCCCGCTTGCGGAAGATCGTCGCGCGAGCACAGCAACGCGGTGGAGGCGCGGTGCTCCAAGCCGGCGTAACCCTCGCCCAAGGCCGTGACAAGAAATACGTAGCGATCCATGGGGGCTGGGCGGCCAAAAAATTCGATGTGCCATTCGCACAGGCGTTTGAGATCCTTGCACAGGCGGGCCAGATCCGCGCCATGGCGCCCTGTGATCGCAATGTCGTGGGGCACCACCGCTGCCTTGAATCTGGCGAGCGTGAAGGTACCAATTTCCACCGGATGATCGGTCAGCTCGTCGTAATCCTTCGCCACATAGGTGCCGAAGCCGTAGGGCTTGGCGTATCCCCGCCGCATGGCGGTGGCCACTTGCCAGCGCCGGTAGCGGGCTCCTCGCGCAGGCCGAATATCCACTTCGCACGGGAGATGCTCCTGGCCCAGGACACGCAAGAACACCGAGGTACCGTTGAAGAAGGCATGCGTGGTATCCAAGTGCGCGCCCCGCACGGACAGATCGTGGCCATACACTTCCATCACCACCGTGACGGGGGTAGTTGTGGGAGCGCATTGCCAAGTTTGCTTATCGAGTTTGGTGATGCGTAGAGATTTGCCCCGGCTCGTTGCACGGATGCTGGTCACGTTGCGCGCAAACTCCCGGATCAAATAGCTACCTGGAATCCATGCGGGGAGGGTGAAGCGCTGCCCGGCGGGATCGGGATCCACCACCACACAAGTCACTTCGAAGAGGTGGGCTTCGGGGTGTTTGGGAATGATAGTGTAGCGGATGGGAGGTGGGGTCATGTTGTTCTTGGTCACTTTCAAACTGGCTTTGATTTTACGCATGAACCTATAATGCTTCCTTGCAGGCCACCAAGGAGCCAACGATGAATTCGAATACAGGCCGTGACCGCGCGAATGTTGATCTAGGCGAGGTTTCTCGTTTGGTGGAAACTCTGGCCGAAGATCTTGCCAAAGTTCGCGAAGGTTCAGCCGACCTAGATACCTTGAGATCCGAGGTGGAGCAATTGCGCACCGCGCTGCAAGCCACGGAAGGCGATCACGCCGGTGTCCATGCGGGGCTCTCCGGCATCCGCTCGGTACTAGGCCGCATCGAAGACGAAGTGTTGGGAGATGCCCTCACGGCGAGCGACTACATCGCACGTATCGGGCGCATGCTGGGAATGTAGCGATGACGCCGGAGGAAATCCGGTCCTATGCCGGCCTAGCCTTATTTTCCATGTTTACCCTCGCTTCGATTGCGGCGGAGCCGGCGAGCCACTCGGAACCTATGCAAGACTCTGGCGTCCATGCCACGAACGGGTTCAGTTTGCGGGCGGCTCGCCGGGATCGAGCAAGTACAGCACGCTGGCCACGGCGCGTGTATGACTATGCGGCGCGCAGTAATCTCCCGTGCGGTAGACGCTGGCCCAAGAGTCATCCACCGCCGCCGTGGCGGATTGGTGGACGAGCTTGAACAAGGCTATCGCACGCGCATGGACGAGATCGGCTTCCACGCAACTCCAGCGCGCGGGGTGGCGGACTTTCACGCCACAGCCAGCCTTGAAGATCGTGTCGCGAAATTCCGAGCCCTGTTAGAGCTGGAGAATGCGATCGCGTAAGCGGCCGTGGTAGATATCTCGGTCGGAAAAATCGGTGATGATGACCGAGGGCTCGTCAAGTCTTTCCACGCGCTGAGTATCGGGCCAGATTTTGACTTTGCGGGCGCCAAAGTGGAAGAGATCCTTGGACATGGGCACTACTTGATATGCTCTTCCGCATACAACGAGAGTTCGATCAAGCGGTCTAGCAGTTGTTCGGGCGGGAGGCCAGGAAAATTCCTGCGCACGAGTTCCTTGGCGTAGAGACGAATGAGGTAGCGCAACTTGGTGGTGCGCACGCGCGAGGAGAAGACAAAATCGCGGTGGCCGCTGTTGATGACGATCACGTTCTGGACGGTGTCGTGGCGCGAGCGCCATAGCTTGCCGGGCGCGTGTTCGAGGGTGTAGTTGGGTAATCCTTGCGCGTTTGCCGAGCGCTCCTTGCTCTCGGGCAGCAGGCTGTCTGTCACGGTGACTATTGCCTCGGACTCGCACAACGTGTTCCCTTGGCGCGCGCTCAGCGCGAGGCGCACCAAGCAAGGTTGGGTAGGCGCGCTGAAGGTGACGTACTCCGATTCGGTGTTTTCCAAGGTTACTTCTCCATCGGCGATGCGCCAGGAGAAGGTCACGCCTTGATCGATCACGCGCCGGCTCATGTCGCGGGGGACGGCTCTCAGGGTACGCGAGGTACCCACCGCCAGAGTGCAACTGGCCGGCGCGATTTTCACGCTATAGAGAGGGCCCGCGAATTCGAAGAACTGGCGTTGCGCGGGTTCTTCATTTTCCCCGGCGTCCACCGCCACGCCTTGCAGCGCTAATTCCTCGCCCGGCCCCTCCGGGTGCGGGGCGCCGGTGCCGCGCTGGCGCACGTTGATGCCGAAGAACTCGTACTCTTCCACCGGCAAGCTGAACATGGCCTCGCGGAAGGCGCGTTGGATGGAGCGTAATGTGTCCTTGCTGCTGCGCTCTTCTTCGGCCCGTTTTTGCGCGTCGATGAGTTCCAAGAGATGTTGTTCAAGCGGGACCAGGGCCTCGCTCAGGGCTTCCAGCGCGGCGTCGTGGATCACGCCGGTTCTCGTGGCCGGCGTGAGGTTCAGGAAGGGCGCCTCCACCATCCCTTGCAGATAACCATCATTCCATGGGGATTTCTTGAAAGCGGCCAGATCCGTGACCGATTGAACGATGCGAGTGCCGGAGCGGTACAGGCCAACGTGATTGGCGGCATCCGGGGGATTCAAATAAAGCTCGGCGTACGCTTCGCCCAAAGGGGAGGTCACGCTGGGCAAATGATGCAGTAGCTCGCCGGTGAACTGGCGCGGTTCCACGCTGAATTCCTTGCGCGCTTGCCGGTCGAGCACCTTGACTTGCACGCCCGAGGCGCGAATGCGCTCGCGCAATTCGGAGGCGAGATACCACTGGATTTTTTCGCCCGAGATCTGGCGCACACCCGGTAGCAGGGGGGCGATCTTCAATCGCGTGCCGGCTTCTGGCACGAGCGTACCCCGGCGCGAAACGTGATAACTGGGGTCTCCCTTGCGCATCTGCATTTCGTAGAGCTTGCCGTCCTCGCCGGCACAGGCCATGGCAAGTTCTTCGCCCACGGTCCAGAAGGAGAGCAGACCGATGCCGAACTCGCCTTGCCCGCCCTTCAGGCCGCCGGCCTTCAACTGGCGCTTGATGGAATCGCAGATATGCGTGGCCACGTAGCGAAAGTCGGGCGTGCCGTCCTTGTCCTTGGGCACGCCCTTGCCATCGTCGGCCACCATCAGAAAGTGCTCGCCGCGCTCCTTGCCTCGCGTAATGGTCACATTGGACGCGCCCGCATCTATGCTGTTCTCCACGAACTCCGCGATGGCTTTCAGCGGATTGTCCTGCGACAAGGCGATAATGGTGATGGCGTTCCAATCGTCGCCGATGCGTAGCTTGCCGCTCGCAGTGCCTTCGCGCCGCGCGGATGTGCGGGTCTTCGTGATCAATTTAGCAACATCGAGAAATTCCCCTCCATTCTTGCTCCGTACGGAACTTGAAGTACTCCTTACGGGAAAGCGGTGGGCTTATTATACAGGCCAGCTACGCGGCCAGCATTCGCACTTCCCTCTGCGGGAAGGGCATCACGATCTTGCGGGCGCGGAAGGTTTCCAGCACGGCCTTGTTGATCTGGGCCGTGCTGGCGCCGTAGCCGGGAACCTTGACCCAGGGTTTGATGGCTATGCTCACGGATGAGTCCGCCAGTACGGCCACACCCAATTCCGCGGCCGGCTCCGAGAGCACCAATGGGTTGGCGGCGAGAATTTCCCGGATGGTGGCCAATGCGTGATCGATATCGCTGTCGTAGGCGACGCCCACGGTGATATCGATCTGCCGGATCTTTCCGTAATTGTGCAAGATCTCGCCCACGATCTTGCGGTTGGGAATGACCACGCGCGAGCGGTCCGAGTGATTGAGCACGGTGCTAAATAGCGAGATGCTCTCGACCCCGCCTTCTTCGCCCGCGATGCCGATGTATTCGCCCACGGGGTAAGGGCGGGTAAAGATGATGGTCAGGCCGGCCACGATATTGGCCAACACGCCTTGCATGGCCAGCGCGATCCCGGCACCCGCCACGCCCAAGCCCGCGATCAGCGGGAGCAACTCCACGCCGAGGTTCTGCAACGCCATGATGGCGAAGAGCCCGATGATCAATCCCCGCACGATGCGCGCGATGAGATCGCGCACTGGGGGTTCCAAATCGAACTTGCGTAGGGCTTTCAACAGGCCCTTCGCCGCCCATTTACTCACCATGGATCCGGCGACGATGATGAGGATGGCCACCAGTACCTTCGGGCCAAATTTGACAGCGGCGTCCAACGCGATGCTTTTGAGTTGGTTGATGGTTTCGAGTTGTTCGTTCATGGCGGTTCACGCATGGGGAGAAAGAATGGGCCGCGATTCTGGCGTGAAGTGGTGGCTAGTATCAAGCTGATAGAATCGGGCGCTTTCCATAGAGTGTCCTATGTTCCTGAAGAATCAAAGTATTGAATCGTTCGACCCCGATCTTTGGAAGGCCTTGGAAGCCGAGCGCCTCAGGCAAGAAGATCACATCGAACTCATCGCCTCGGAGAACTACACGAGTCCCCGGGTGCTGGAGGCGCAAGGCTCGGTGCTGACCAACAAATACGCCGAGGGCTATCCTGGCAAGCGTTACTACGGCGGGTGCGAGTACGTGGACATCGCCGAGCGCTTGGCCATCGAGCGAGCCAAGCAGTTATTCGGAGCGGACATCGCCAACGTGCAGCCGCACTCGGGCAGCCAGGCCAACGCCGGTGTGTATATGGCCGTATTGCAGCCGGGCGATACGGTGCTTGGCATGTCGCTGGCCCACGGCGGCCACTTGACCCACGGGTCGCCCGTCAACTTCAGCGGCAAGCTCTACCACGTGATGAGCTACGGCTTGACACCCGATGAGGAGATCGATTTCGCCGAAGTGGAACGGCTCGCTCACGAGCACAATCCGAAAATGATTATCGCGGGCGCCTCGGCTTATTCCTTGGTGATCGACTGGCAGCGTTTCCGCGACATCGCCGACAGCGTGGATGCTTGTCTCATGGTGGACATGGCCCATTATGCCGGCTTGGTGGCCGCGGGGCTCTATCCCAATCCCACGCCCATCGCGGATTTCACCACCACGACCACCCATAAGACTCTGCGCGGCCCGCGCGGCGGTATGATCCTGGCGAAAGCCGCGCGGGAAAAGGCGGTGAACTCCACGATCTTTCCCGGAATTCAAGGGGGCCCTTTGATGCACGTCATCGCCGCCAAGGCGGTAGCACTCAAGGAAGCCATGGAACCCGGTTTCAAGGACTATCAAGCCAAGGTGATGGATAACGCCAAGACCTTGGCCAAGTCTCTGCAATCGCGCGGACTTCGCATCGTCTCCGGGCGCACCGAGTGCCACATGTTCCTGGTCGATCTGCGTGCCAAGAAAATCACCGGCAAGGATGCCGAGATGGTGCTGGGTCGTGCCCACATCACTGTCAACAAGAACGCCATTCCCAACGACCCGGAGAAACCCTTCGTCACCAGCGGCATCCGCATCGGCTCGCCCGCCATGACCACGCGCGGTTTCGGTAATGTCGAAGCCGAACAGCTCGGCCAGCTCATCGCGGACGTTCTCGACGCGCCGCAAGACGACAAGGTGATCGCGCGGGTGGCGGATGACGTGAAGAAGCTGTGCGCGCGGTTTCGGGTGTATGCATAGAGCGGGAGGAGGGAGGGGAAGGAGGGAGGAGTGGTGCAAGCGCGAGCGCGCCTGGCAATTGGATCCGCATGCGCAATACTGTCCCGGCCTTTCAATGGAGCGTTTGCATCCCAGCGAACTGATTTGCACCCCTCCCCCCTCCTCCCCCAGAAAATGAAATGCCCCTTCTGTAGCGAGCCCGATACCAAG
>SHXO01000108.1 GCA_009693245.1 Betaproteobacteria bacterium
TCTTGTACATCGAAGAATCCAGGCTGCTTGGGTTTGGGTTGCTTCCTGCGTTTGTCTTTCTTCATCGGCCTCGGGATCACTTTGCGCTTCGAGGCTTTTTATCACATCGATTCCATACACACTACTCTAGAATGCTGAATTATTAGAGGCGCCCTATAGGCGCAATAGCCGTCAAACTCCGGAGAGCGAGATTCCCCCGCGAAGCCTAACGCGCTCAGGAATATGAATACCAAGGTGGCAAAAGAACGTCGCATAAGGGCTCCTGGATTCGATACCGGTAATACGCGGGACATTCTAATTTGGATCTTTGTCCTGAAGTTCGATCGGGTAGGAGATCACCGGGACGTCGCTGCTTTCGCCGAATTCAGCTCTTAACGTAGCGGCTCCGCATCCATTGCAGCTAGAGCATCCGGTTCCGCACCCTGAGTCGCTGGGCACCCGCGAGGCTTGGGGCGTGGCGGCCGCCGGCCATGGCTTTCGGAGCCAAGAGCGCGGCAAGTACCGGCGGGCCACATGCAAGGTGGCGAGAGCAACGATGGCGGCGACCAGCACAGTCTCGTTCATCTTCAGGTCATCCAAAGTGCCGTGCGATAAGTGATGAAGGAGGCCAGGTAAGCTAACCCGAAGAGATAGGCGGCCATGGCAGCCGGATAACGCCACGAGTTGGTCTCGCGCTTCACCACGCTCAAGGTGGAGATGCATTGCGGGGCGAAAACGTACCACGCCAGCAGGGACAAGGCCGTGGGCAGGCCCCAGGTGGATGCGATGAGAGGGGTGAGCGATTCGGCGAGCGCATCGCCGGTTTGCGAAAGCGCATAGACGGTGCCCAGGGCGCCCACCGCAACTTCGCGCGCCGCCAGTCCGGGCACCAACGCGATGGAAATCTGCCAGTTGAATCCGATGGGAGCGAAGATAGTTTCCAGGTAGCGGCCGAGAATACCGGCGAAGCTATAGGATATGGCGGGCAGCGTGGCGTCCGCGGGCGGGCTGGGGAATGTGCTCAGGAACCACAGAAGAATCATCAGCGACAAGATGATGCCACCCACGCGCGAGAGAAAAATCTTGGCGCGTTCCCAAAGCCCGATGACGAGACTGCGCGCGTGGGGCCAATGGTAGTCGGGTAACTCCATCAGCAGCGGCTGAATACGGTCCCTGGCGCCCGCCCGCTTGGCGAGAAAACCCACCGCCATCGCGCTCACGATGCCGGCGATGTAGAGGGCGAAGAGCACCACGCCTTGCAGGTTGAAAATGCGGCCCACGGTGGTGCTCGGAATGAAGGCCGCGATGATGAGGGCGTAGACCGGGAGCCGTGCGGAGCATGTCATCAGGGGCGCGATCATGATGGTGACCAAGCGCTCCCGCGGATTTTGGATCGTGCGAGTAGCCATGATCCCCGGTATCGCGCACGCGAAGCTTGAAAGCAGTGGGATGAAGGCGCGCCCGGATAGGCCGATCTTTCCCATTAAGCGGTCGAGCAAGAACGCCGCGCGCGGCAAGTAGCCGCTTTCTTCCAGCGCCAGGATGAAGAAAAACAAAATCAGGATTTGCGGCAAAAATACCAGCACACTGCCCACGCCGGCGAGAATGCCGTCCACCAACAGGCTGCGTAGCATGCCCTCGGGCAGTAGGGGGGCAAGTGAGCTGCCGCCCCATGCCACGCCTGCCTTGATGGCTTCCATCGGCGCTTGCGCCCAGCTAAACACCGCTTGGAAAACGAGAAATAGGACGGCGGCCAAAATAACGGGCCCCGCCAGCGGATGCAGCAGTACGCGGTCGAGTTTCTCCGTGGCGCCATGGACGTAGTGCGGTCCGGTGACGCAAACGGAAACGATGCGGCGAATCTCCCTGGCAACTTCCTCGGCCGGGGTGCCAAGGGAGCGCGGCAATCCCGTGGTGGTCTTGCGTGCCTGCAAGTTTTCGAGTGCGCTGACGAGCGCTCGCTCGCCACCGGACTTGATGGCGACGGTTTCCACCACGGGAACGCCCAGTTCCGCCGAGAGCCGCGGAATATCGATCTTCAGGCCCCGGCGCTTGGCAACGTCGGCCATGTTCACGGCGACGACCATGGGCAAGCCCAGGCGCGCCACATCCAGCACCATGCGCAAATTCAGGGGGAGGTTGGTGGCGTCGACCACGCAGATCACACCGTCAGGGGCGGATTCGTCGCTGCGTTCTCCCAGCAACACGGCGCGTGTCAGGGCTTCGTCGGGAGTTGCCGCCTTCAGGCTATAGGCCCCAGGCAAATCCAATACGCGCCAAGCCTTGCCAGTAGGGGAGGCAAAGCGCCCTTCCTTGCGCTCGACCGTGACGCCCGCGTAGTTGGCGACCTTTTGCCTGGCTCCGGTGAGGCGGTTGAAAAGCGCCGTCTTACCGCAATTGGGTTTCCCTACTAACGCGAGCGTGATGGGAGCGCTTGCCGCCGTGTTCATTCCTTGCGCTCCCCGTCCACGGCGATGAGTTCCGCCTCGAAACGGCGTAGGGCGAAGGTTGCTTGGCCGATACGCACAGCGATGGGGTCGCCGGAAGGGAATCCCTTTGCCAGCACCCGCACGTTTTCTCCTGGCAGGAACCCCAACTCCATGAGCCGCTCCACATGATCGGCCAGCGCTTGCCCGGCCGGCACACTCAACCCCGTGATGGTGGCACGGCTGTCCTTGGCCAGAGAGGCGAGGGTTGCGCCGCCTGGCCGCGAGGGCATGGAGGGGCTGTCGGTGGATACGGACATTGAATCGGGTCGATAAATGAGAACTTGAATGAAAATCGTTCTCATCTTAGCGTATTTCCTGGAGGGCTGCCGGGCGGGGCCGGCAGCCCTCATTGAGGAGGGTCGCTAACGCAGCGAAGCGTTAAATGCTTCCAGCGCGGCGGATCCGGGGCACAAGGCGTCTTCATCCAGGATGTTGAAGGGCGCCTCGACGCTCCCCAGATGCGCGTGCAGGTCCTCGGGATCGGTGTCCATGAAGAGCAACCCAGTGACGACTTCTCCGGCCGCTTGCCGCTCCTGCAAGTAATTCATGGCGGCGATGCGGTTGTGCGTGTCGTATTCAGGGTGAAGCTTGCGCAGGCGGATGACGGAACCATCGTGTTGCGTCACGTCTTGTACCGTTCCTTCGGCGAATTGGGTGGTGATGGGTGTGCGTCCCGTGATGAAGTCCAGGCTGTTGACCGCCTCGTTGTGCTCCCGCACGTAGTCGTAACTTTTGGTGGAGCCTGCGTGGTTGTTGAAGGCCACGCAAGGGCTGATCACGTCGATGAAGGCGGCGCCCTGGTGCAAGATGGCGCCTTTGATCAGCGGTACCAATTGATCCTTGTCTCCGGAGAAACTGCGGCCCACGTAGGTGGCGCCCAATTGCAGCGCCAGGGCAACCATGTCGATGGGTTCGTCCATGTTGGCGGCGCCGCGCTTGCTCTTGGATCCCTTGTCGGCGGTGGCGGAGAACTGGCCCTTGGTCAATCCGTAAACGCCGTTGTTCTCCACGATGTAGACCATGTTCACGCCGCGCCGGATGCTGTGCGCGAACTGGCCCAGGCCGATGGAAGCCGAATCGCCATCTCCAGAAACTCCCATGTAAATCAATTCGCGATTCGCGAGGTTCGCACCTGTCAGCACGGACGGCATGCGCCCATGCACACTGTTGAATCCGTGGGAACTCCCCAAGAAATAAGTAGGCGTCTTCGAGGAACAACCTATGCCGGAGAGTTTCGCCACGCGATGGGGGGGCAGATCCAATTCGAAACAGGCCTGAATGATGGCCGCGCTGATGGAGTCGTGTCCGCAGCCCGCGCACAGGGTCGAGATGGCGCCTTCGTAATCGCGCCGCGTGAACCCCAGCTTGTTGGTGGGCAGGCTGGGGTGGTGCAGTTTGGGTTTGGCGAGGTAGGTCATTGTTTCGAAGACCGAAGACAGAAGACAGATGACTGGGAACCGCGGTTGAGTAAGATCACTGTGCTACGCGGCGCAATGGCGCGACGTTGAACATGCGCAATTTCTCCACCACTTCGCGCACGATGAAGCGTGCGGTGATGGGCGAACCGTCGTAGTGCAGCACGGGGATGAGTTTCGCCGGATCGGCGACGCATTCATTGACAACGAGGGTGCGAAGCTGGCCATCGCGGTTTTGTTCCACGATGAAGATTTGGTCGTGGGCATCGATGAATTCGCCGACGTCGTCGTTGAAGGGAAAGCCCCTGACCCGCATGGCGTCCACGTGAAGGCCTTGCGCGTCCAGTTGATCGAGGGCCTCGCTCATCGCTGGCGCCGTGGAGCCGTAGTAGATCACGCCGAAGCGGGTGTTGTGCTTGGCGCGGCGCTCCACGGGTGCCGGCACCAAGCCCTTCGCGGTTTCGAACTTGCGCAGCAGGCGCTGCATGTTCTCCACGTAGTCCGGTCCGGCTTCGCTGTAGCGAGCGTCGCGGTCCTTGGTGGTGCCGCGAGTGAAGAAGGAGCCCTTCGCCGGGTGCGTACCGGGGTACGTGCGGTACGCGATGCCGTCTTGGTCCACATCGCGGTAGCGGCCGAAGGGTTTGCCCGATTCGAAATCCTCGAAGTGCATCACTTTGCCCCGGTCGTAGCGGCGCGTATCGTCCCAGGAGAGCGGTGCGCACAGGCGGTCGTTCATGCCGATGTCCAGATCCAGCAATACGAATATGGGAGTTTGCAGCCGGTCGGCGAGATCGAAGGACAGCGCGCCGAAATCGAAACACTCCTTGGGATCTTCCGGAAACAGCAGCACGTGCTTGGTGTCGCCATGGGAGGCGTAAGCGCACGACAAAACGTCGGACTGTTGCGTGCGCGTGGGCATGCCGGTGGAGGGCCCGCCACGCTGCACGTCGAAGATGACCGAGGGAATCTCGGCGAAATACGCCAAGCCGATGAACTCTTGCATCAGCGAAATCCCCGGCCCCGAGGTGCATGTGAAGGAACGCGCGCCGTTCCACGCCGCGCCGATCACGATGCCGATGGAGGCCAGTTCGTCCTCGGCCTGAATCACGGCGAATTTGTTCTTGCCCGTGGCCTTGTCCACCCGGTACTTGTGGCAATGGCGCGTGAAGGCTTCCGCCAAGGAGGAGGAGGGCGTGATGGGATACCACGCCGCCACCGTGGCGCCGCCGTAGACGCAACCCAGGGCCGCGGCGCTGTTACCGTCCATGAAAACCTTGTCGCCCACGCTGTTGGCGTGCGCAATCTTGAGGCCGGTCTTGGGCAAGTTGGCTTGCGCGAAATCCTTGCCCATGTGCAGAGCCTTGAGGTTGGGCGTGAGGAGGCGTTCCTTCCCCTTGTATTGTTCGCCGATCAGCTTCTCCACCGCCTTGATGTCGATGTCGAGCAAGGCGGACAGGGCGCCGACGTAAATGATGTTTTTGAACAACTGGCGCTCGCGCGGGTCGCTATATTCACGGTTGCAGATTTCCGTGAGCGGCATGCCGATGATGTTGATGTCCTCGCGGAACTTGGACTTGGGCAGCGGCTTGGAGGAATCATGGAAAAGATATCCGCCCGCCTCGATTTCCTTCAAGTCCTCGTCCCAGGTCTGGGGATTCATGGCCACCATCAAATCCACGCCTCCGCGCCGGCCG
Source organism: Betaproteobacteria bacterium (assembly GCA_009693245.1). Lineage (NCBI taxonomy): Bacteria > Pseudomonadati > Pseudomonadota > Betaproteobacteria > Betaproteobacteria bacterium. Next base: position 5,578 of record SHXO01000108.1, read on the forward strand.
AGATAGCCGGAACCGGACACTCGCACCTCGTACCACGTTGGCAAGCCTTGAATGTTGGAGGGAAAGATATTGCGCGGGCTCACCGGCACGCCCATGCGCAAGATGGCCTTGGCGAAGAGCGTATTGGCCGAGGCGGAGCCCGAGCCGTTAACGTTGGCGAACTTGATGACGAAATCGTTGACGGCGGTAATGGGCTTCATGTTCGAATTCAAGCCGGTTGGGGTTCCTTGGCGGCGGCCCGGCTCCGGCAACCGGGGCCCGCGCGGGTGATTTCCAGGTAGTGTTTCTGCATGTCCCAGGCACCCGTCGGGCACCGCTCGGCGCACAGCCCGCAATGCAGGCACAGGTCTTCATCTTTCGCCATGATGCGGCCGGTCTTGAGAGTCTCCGATACGTAGATATCTTGCGTGAGATTTTGAGCCGGCAGGCGCAAGCGTTCGCGCAATTCCGCTTCCTCGCCGTTGGCGGTGAAGTTGATGCAATCGATGGGGCAGATGTCCACGCAGGCATCGCACTCGATGCAAAGCTTGGGCGCGAATACCGTCTGCACGTCGCAGTTCAAGCAGCGTTGCGCCTCGGCGAAGGCCAGCTTGGGATCGAAGCCCAGTTCCACCTCTTCCTTGATGTTGCGCAAGGTGATGGCGTTTTCCTTGATGGGCACCTTGAAGCGGCGGGCGTTGGAGATATCGTTGTCGTAGCTCCATTCGTGAATGCCCATTTTCTGGGAAATCACCGCCACCGTGGGAGCGGGCCGCTGGCGAATGTCCTCGCCTTGGCAAAACTTGTCGATGGATACGGCCGCATCGTGGCCGTGGGCCACGGCCCAGATGATATTCTTGGGGCCGAAGGCGGCATCGCCTCCGAAGAATACCTTCGGGTGGGTGGATTGCAGGGTGACCGGGTCCACCACCGGCATGTCCCACTTGTCGAACTGCAACCCGATGTCGCGCTCGATCCAGGGAAAGGAATTCTCCTGGCCCACGGCCACCAACACATCGTCGGCTTCCATGTGCACATCGGGTTCGCCGCTCGGGACCAGATTGCGCCGGCCATTGGCGTCGAATTCCGCCACGACCTTCTGGAATAGCACGCCGGTCAAGCGCCCGTTGTCATGCGTGATGGACTTGGGCACCAGGAAGTTGTGGATGGGGATGCCCTCGTGCATGGCATCTTCCTTCTCCCAGGGGCTGGCCTTCATCTGCGCGAAACCGCTACGCACCACCACTCGCACGTCCTCGCCACCGAGGCGGCGAGAGGAGCGGCAGCAGTCCATGGCGGTATTGCCGCCGCCCAGCACGATCACTTTCTTGCCGATGCTCGTGGTGTGGCCGAAAGACACGCTGGAGAGCCAATCGATGCCGATGTGTATGTTCTTCGCCGCCTCCTTGCGGCCGGGTATGTCCAGATCGCGGCCGCGCGGGGCTCCGCTGCCAATGAATACGGCATCGAAGCCTTCGCCGGTGACAGCCTTCAGGCTATTCACCCGTTTGCCATGGCGCATCTCGGGTTGCAGGCTCAGGATGTAACCCACTTCCTCGTCGAGAACTTTTTCCGGCAGGCGAAATTTCGGAATTTGCGTGCGCATCATGCCGCCCGCGTAGGGGTCGGCCTCGAATATCACGACGTGGTAACCCAGCGGGAGAAGATCGCGCGCCACCGCCAGCGATGCCGGGCCGGCTCCGATGCATGCGATGCGCTTGCCGTTCTTCTTCGCGGGCACCTTGGGCAGCCGTCCGGTGATGTCATCCTTGTAGTCCGCCGCCACGCGCTTCAGGCGGCAGATGGCCACGGGTTCTTCCTCGACCCGCCCGCGCCGGCAGGCCGGTTCGCACGGACGGTCGCAGGTGCGGCCCAGCACGCCGGGGAACACATTGGATTCCCAGTTGATCATGTAGGCGTCGGAATAACGCCCCGCCGCTATCAAGCGTATGTACTCGGGCACGGGCGTATGGGTGGGGCACGCCCATTGGCAGTCCACTACCTTGTGAAAGTAGTTGGGATCACCTGTATCGGTCGGCTTCAAATCTCCTCTCCACGGTTTTCGTCGTTCTTAATACGGCATCTTTGCGTGCCGCCGTATCTTATTTTTCCTTGGAACAGCACCAACGGGTGCGAGATGCTACGCCGAAGCTGTCGTTGTGGAAATACGTTCAAAGCTGTTTTCAACCAGTTAAATCTAAACCCATCATGCCGGTTGAACGCCGCCGGCCCGCTTGCGCCCCCCGACCCGAAGAGCGGTGCTCACCGCCACCATCAAAAATGCGCCGATGCCGATGAAGAGCCAGCCTGTGTGATGGGCATCCATCATGGCCCCGAACATCAGGGGCGCGATGGCGAGCCCCACATCCAGGCCAGAATACACCACGCCGTAGACCCGGCCCGTGGCGCCACGCGGGGCCGCGGCGCGCACCATCAAATCCCGCGAAGGGCCGGCGATGCCGTTACCGAACCCGATCAACGCCAGGACGAAGATGACCACGCCGGTGTTGAACCAGCCCGTGGAAAGCAACATGGCCAGCACGCCCGAGGCGGCGAGCGCCCCCGCCACGATGTTCTCGTGATGCTGGGTGCGGGCGGCCAGGAAACCACCGCTCAGAAGCCCGGCCGCGCTAGCACTCATATAGACCGTGATACTCATGCTCGCCGTGGCCGCGGTAATACCGTAGATCTCCTTGAGCGCGCTGGGCGCGAACACCTGTATCCCTCCCAGCGCGATGGCGGTGACGAAGAAGAACCCAAAAATCATCCACACCGAGGGCAGGGACAAGAAGCCCAGGGATAGGCCGGGGGTACCCTCCGCCTTGGCAGCGGGTTTGGCGGGGGGCACGGGTTGCAACACATCGCGGTAGGCCACCAAGAGCATGAGAACCACGATGGCCAGCGCCGCGGCCGCCAGCAGGGCGACCCGCCAGTGAAATAGAGTGCCCAGGCCGGCCAGGAATATGGGCGCCGCGGCCCAACCGGCCGTACCCATCACGCCGTGCATGCTGAACGCGTGTCCGAGCCGGGGAGCGCTCACGCGCTGGTTGAGCAAGGTGAAATCAGCCGGGTGGAACACGGAGTTACCGAGCCCCGCTACCCCGGCGAAGATGAGCAGGGACAGATAAGACTGGCTGGCCGCCAATCCCAAGGCGGATAGGGCCAGGCACAGCACACCCGCCATGAGCACGGGGAGCGCGCCCTTGCGGTCCACCACGAATCCTCCCAGGGCCTGCCCGATGCCGGAGACCACGAAGAAGACCGTCATCAGAAAGCCCAGTTCGGAATAGCTCAGGCCGAAGGCGTCCTTGAGCCAGGGAAACAGCGGGGCCAGGATGAGATGAAAAAAATGGGAGGTACCGTGGGCGATGCCCACGAGGGCGATGACTTGTGTATCCGTGCCGCGGGCGGCGAGCGTATTGTTCATTGGCAAAAGGCACTGTGGGACATGAAGCGGGCGCGGACAACCGCAGCCTGCTTGCCCGAATCATTGGCATCACCCAAGTGTTACAGTATAGTCTCCCCGGCGCATTGCTGATAAAGTGCGGCCTCATAAAAATTAAAAACGCACGTAGGGGGAGCCGTTGCCGCTCGCGGCAGTTTCCGGGCCGCAAGATCTGGGAACTGGTGCAGACTGACCCGTGTAGCGTCATTCCATATGACCATCTGACAAACGTGAACCGTAATGAAACTGTATGCCGATCCGATCACCGTAAACTGCCGCAAGGTATTTGCTGGTTTCGACCTCCTGGGCACGAAGTACGAACTGGTGAAAGTCGATTATTTTCAGGGCGAGCAGAAGTCCCCTGAATATCTGGCCATCAATCCCAATGCCTCCATTCCGGCCTTGGTGGATGGCGACCTCCAACTGTGGGAATCCAACGCCATCCTGCAGTACGCGGCGGACAAGAGCAGCCTGGAATCCGCTTATCCGAAAGATCTCAAGCAGCGCGCCGACATCAACCGCTGGCTCCTATGGGAAGCCAACCAGTGGTTCCCCTCCGCCTACATCTATCTCGTGGAAAACGTCGTCAAGCCGCTGCTGAAGGCACAGCCGGACAAATCGGTGACGGACGCCGCCAAGCCCAACTTCGATAAGCTCGCCAGCATTCTCGAACAGCGCTTGCAAAAACAACCATGGTTGTGCGGGCAAAGCGTCACCATCGCCGATATCGCCGTGGCTTCCCCCATGCACCTGCATTCCCATCAAAAGCTGCCGCTGGAACCCTATCCCAGCCTGCGCCGCTGGTATGGGCAATTGGAAGCGATGCCCGCCTGGAAGAAG
>SHXO01000109.1 GCA_009693245.1 Betaproteobacteria bacterium
ATAGCATCATGACTCTTCGATTCCCCTTCTTGGCGATCCTGCTCGCTTCAAGCGCGCTGTCCTGGTCCGCCGACAACTTGCCCGACCTGGGGGATGTTTCCGAGACGGCCATTTCGGCGCAGCAGGAACGGCGCTTGGGCGAGAGCATCATGCAACAAATCCGTGGGAATCGTGCCTATTTGGATGATTTGGAGGTGGTGGAATATCTCAACGCTTTAGGCCACCGGCTTGCGTTCCAAAGCCAAGATTTGCGTTTTGCGTTCGAGTTCTTCGGAATCGACGATCCGTCGGTGAATGCCTTCGCCCTCCCAGGCGGATTCATCGGTGTGCACACGGGCCTGTTGTTAACGGCCGAATCGGAGTCCGAGCTTGCGTCGGTTTTAGGGCACGAGGTGGCGCATGTGTCTCAGCGCCACTTGGCGCGATTGATCGCGGCGCAGCAGAAATCGCAAGTGGCCTCCATCGCCGCGCTGGCGCTCGCGATACTCGCGGCGCGTTCAAGCCCCGATCTCGCCCAAGCCGCGATGGCGGGGGCACAGTACGCCAGCATCCAAACCCAGCTTAACTTCACTCGCGACCACGAGCGCGAAGCCGACCGAATCGGAGTTCAGTTGCTCGAGCAAGCGGGGTTCGACGCGCGTGCCATGCCAGTATTTTTCGAGCGCTTGCAGCGCGCAACCCGCGTCTACGATTCCAACGCGCCGTCCTACGCGCGCACTCACCCCGTGACCTACGAGCGCATTGCCGACATTCAAAATCGCGTGGAGGCTTTGCCTTACCGGCAGGTTCCAGATTCTCTCGATTTTCTTCTACTGCGCACTAAACTTCAGGTTCGTCAGATGAGGGCGCAGGAGGCCCTGGCCTATTTCGAATCGCAGTTGAAGGAGAAACGATTCACCTCCGAAGCCGCCGCCCGCTACGGGTTGGTAGCTTCTTTGCTGGAAGCGAAGAAGACCGCTCGGGCGGTTGCGGAACTGCCGTCTTTGCTGGACGTCACGAAGCATCATGCGATCGCGGATACCCTGGTGGGCCAAGTTTTGGCGGGAAGCGCGGACGCCCAAGGCGCCTCCGCTTTCTACGAACGGGCCTACGAAAGGCATCCCAGGCATCGTGCGCTGGTGACCGACTACGCCCGCCATCTTTTGGCACAGAAACGCCCTGCGGAAGCGCTAAAGCTAACCACCGCGCTCCTGGCTACGGGAGTCAACGATGGCCGGCTCTACGAATTGCAGGCGCAGAGTTACGCCGGCCTCGGCAAGCGCTTGCAACAACACCGTGCCCAGGCGGAGGCTTATTTAATAAAGGGAAGCTTGCCCGGGGCCATCGAACAACTCGAGATCGGCTTGCGCGCGGGTGACGGGGACTACTACGATTCCTCCAGCGCCGAATCAAGGCTCAAGGAACTCAAGCACCAAGATGCCGAATTGCGGCGCAAGTAGCTGGCTCGGCGGGACAAGCGCTTAAGAAGCGGCACTCGCGCCTAAGCTTTTCGCCGGGCGGTTCGATAATGCGAGGGTACTTCCGTGTATCCCTCATGAAAAAAATCGGCAAATACAAGGTCATCAAAGAGCTTGGCAAGGGGGCCACCAGCGTGGTGTACCTTGCCAAGGATCCCTTCGCCAATCGTGAAGTGGCCATCAAGCTCGTGCAGCCCGAGATGCTGGAGAACAAGGAGTACGGAAAGCGCTTTCGCAAGCTCTTCCTCGCCGAGGCAGCCCTGGCCGGCAAGCTCTCTCACCCCCATATCGCGGCCATCTACGACGCGGTGGCGGACGATGACGACAACTACATCGTCATGGAATACGTCAACGGCGGGACCCTTGAGGAGCTCGCGAGACCGGACAATTTGCTGCCCATCAGCAAGGTAATAGAGGTGATCTTCAAGTCCTGCAAGGCACTCGATCATGCCCACCGGCACGGCGTCATCCACCTGGACATCAAGCCGGCCAATATCCTGATGGCGGGTGGCACGGATATCAAGATTTCGGATTTTGGCGCTGCCCTCTATGCCTCGGCGGAAACCACGCAAGTAAGTGGCGTGGGCTCTCCGGCCTACATGTCTCCGGAGCAGTGCCAGGATATGCCGCTTACGGTTCAAACCGACATATTCTCCTTGGGCGTGGTGATGTACCAGTTACTCACAGGGAGCCTGCCCTTCAAGGCCAATAACAACTACAGCGTAGTGTTCCAGATCATCAACACCGATCCGCCGTTGCCTAGCGTCCTGCGCCCGGAGATTCCCAGTAGCGTCGATCTCATCGTCCGCCGGGCCCTGTACAAGCCTTTGGAGAAGCGATATCAAAACTGGGACGAACTCTCCCAAGATCTAGTCAAGTGCTTTAGCGAGATCGGGCGTCCAGGCCTTGCCCTGCCGGATACGGAGAAATTCGCCGCGGTGCGAGGTCTCCCCTTCTTTAGAAACTTCGCCGACGCCGATCTGTGGCAGGCCTTGAACGTCGCCACCTGGAGCCGGGTGGAGCCGCAGACGGAAATCATTGCCGAGGGCGATGAGGGTGCGTCCTTTTACGTGCTGATTGCCGGTGAAGTAAAAGTTACCCGGGGCGGCAAACTACTCAATGTCCTTCGTACCGGCGAGTGTTTCGGCGAGATGGCCTGGTTATCGAGGAAACAAGCCAAGCGTAGCGCCAGCGTGGTGTCCATCAGCGGGGTCTCCTATATTGAGATACGGCCGGAGGCTCTCGCGAACGCGCCCCAGGCTTGCCGCCACCAGTTCACCGACTCTTTCTTGGAGCTTCTGGTGGATCGCCTGGACGCCGCGGATACCCGGATTACCCAACTGCTCAAGGAGCGCTCCACAGTCACGACTTCAGGCGCTGGTGTATGATTCCCCGTTATCTCAATTACCGGCCGGCCCCCAGTGTTTACTCAAATCGATGTTAGCGGACTCGATGCACTGCGCTCTGACGGACACATCGCCTTGATCGACGTGCGCACCGATGCCGAAGTGGAGCGCGGAGTCATAAAAGGTACCCGGCACATCCCCTTGCACGCCTTGCCGCAGCGCGCCGGCGAGTTGAATCCAGCCGCGACGACGGTGATCTACTGCCAGTCCGGCGGACGCTCCGCGCAGGCTTGCGCGTTCCTGGCCAGTCAAGGCTTCTCCAATTTGCACAACCTGCAAGGCGGAATCCTGGGGTGGCTCAGGGCGGGGCTAGAATTGGTGGCGTTGGACAAATAAATGGAAGCATCTTTCGACCGGGAAGTGGACGCGCGCGGGCTCAATTGCCCCTTGCCCATATTGCGTACGAAGAAGACTCTAAACGATATGACCTCTGGGCAAGTTCTCAAAATTCGCGCGACCGATCCGGGCTCGCTGCGCGACTTCCAGGCCTTTTCCAAGCAGACTGGAAACGAGCTGCTGTCTCACGAGACTTCGAGCGCGGAGTTCGTTTTTTTCCTACGTAAGCGCTGATGAACTCGCAAAGCCACGCCGATCGTGTGTTGAGTGTTCTAGACCAGGCCCTTAGAACCCTATTCGCGCCCGCTCGTAGTGCCAGGCCGAGTCCCGCCGCGGAGCTTCCGCAAGATCCTCTTCCCGGCCCCGACCGGCGCCGGTCGGCGGCCCTCATGCGGGTCAATCACAGCGGCGAGATTGCCGCGCAAGCGCTCTACGAAGGGCAGTCCCTGGTGGCGCGCGACGAAACCCTGCGGACACTCTTGCGTCAAGCGGCGCGTGAAGAAGCCGACCATCTTGCCTGGACGCAAGCGCGCATCGCCGAGCTAGGAGGCCGCAAAAGTATTCTGAATCCGCTCTGGTATGGAGGCGGGCTTGCCATGGGAATAGCCTTCGGCCTGCTGGGAGACCGCTGGAATCTAGGCTTTCTGGCCGAGACGGAGCGCCAAGTGGAAACCCATCTCGAATCTCATCTCAAAATTCTCCCGGCCTCCGATTCGAAAAGCCGGGCGGTCATTGAACAGATGCAGCGCGATGAGGCGGCGCATGCCATCGCCGCCAGGCGCTCTGGCGGCGAGGACTTGCCTGCGCCCGTCCGGCTTGCCATGCGTTGCGCTGGGCGTGTTCTGACAGGATTATCGCGCCTCGGCTGAGGTTTCCTCGGCTATTTCCCAATCGTGTGTCACCAGGGCCGTCTTTGCCAGCATGGCGGTGGCTGAGCAGTACTTATCGGCGGACAACTTGATGGCCCGCTCCACATGCTTGGCCTCAACCCCGCGCCCGGTCACCACGAAGTGCAGGTGAATGCGCGTAAAGACCTTCGGGTCTTCGGTTGAGCGCTCGGCATCCATCTCGATCACGCAGTCGGTCACCTGCTGGCGGGCCTTGCGCAATATGACAATGACGTCATAGGCTGTGCAGCCTCCCGCGCCAGCAAGCACTAACTCCATGGGTCTTGGACCCAGATTTTTTCCGCCGCCCTCGGGGGCGCCGTCCATTAATACTTTATGGCCGCTTTGCGTTTCGGCCTGGAAGGCAACCCCTTTCATCCACTTGATTCGAGCTTTCACCGAGCGTTCTCCAAAATGGTCTAAACGACCCAAAACATTCTTATAATCATTAGTTTAATGCCGAAACTCTATCGTTGGAGTGTAAAATTGCACGCGTATTCTATAGAATTCAATCCTTTGGCATTGCGATGAGGTAATGACGAGCATGGCGGATCATCCGGTGGGTAATGGGAAAAGGCGCTTTTTGCTGGCGGCCACCAGCGCGGCAGGCGCGGTCGCGGGGGTTGGAGCGGCGACGCCCTTTGTGTTGAGTTTCTTTCCCAGCCAGAGGGCGTTGGCAGCGGGTGCGCCCGTGGAATACGACATCAGCAAGATCGAACCTGGCATGATCGTCACGGTGGAATGGCGCGGCAAACCCGTGTGGATCGTGCATCGAACCAAGCAGATGCTGGAGAGTTTGCAGAAACTCGACAGCCAAGTGGCCGATCCCGCCTCCGAAGTGGCGATGCAACCTACTTACGCCAAGAATAAGAATCGCTCGCAAAGGCCTGAATATCTGGTCGTCGAGGGAGTCTGCACGCATCTGGGCTGTTCCCCGACCGCCAAACTTCAGGCGGGCGCCGACAGTGGCATGGGCGAGAGTTGGCGGGGAGGGTTCTTTTGTCCTTGCCACGGTTCCAAGTTCGATTTGGCCGGACGCGTGTTCAAAGGCGTCCCCGCGCCCTCCAACCTGCGAATTCCCAAGCACACCTATCTCAGCGATACCCGGCTGCTGATCGGCGAAGACAAGAAGGAGGCCTAAGGCATGGGCGCGCTCATTCAATGGATAGACGACCGGTTCCCGCTGACCAAGCTGTGGAAGGAACATCTTTCCGAATACTACGTACCGAAGAACTTCAACTTCTGGTATTTCTTCGGTTCGCTCGCCTTGGTGATCCTCGTCATCCAGATCGTGTCGGGCATCTTTCTCACCATGCACTACAAGCCCGATGCCGCCGGGGCCTTTGCCTCGGTCGAATACATCATGCGCGATGTGCCAGGGGGGTGGCTGATCCGCTATATCCATTCCACCGGCGCCTCGATGTTCTTCGTGGTGATCTATCTGCACATGTTCCGCGGGTTGCTCTACGGTTCTCACCGCAAGCCCCGGGAATTGATCTGGGTGTTCGGCGTGATGATTTACCTATGCTTGATGGGCGAGGCTTTCTTCGGCTATTTGCTTCCATGGGGACAGATGTCCTACTGGGGCGCGCAGGTGATCGTCAACCTCTTCAGCGCGGTACCCTTCATCGGGGAGGATTTGTCGGTCTGGGTACGCGGGGATTTCGTGGTGTCGGATGCAACGCTGAACCGATTCTTCGCCTTCCACGTGATCGCATTGCCCTTGGTGTTGCTGGCCTTGGTGGCCGTGCACATCATCGCGCTGCACGAAGTGGGTTCGAACAATCCGGACGGTATCGAGATCAAGAAGAACAAGGATCCGAAGACCGGCATACCCCTGGATGGTATCCCCTTCCATCCCTATTACACCGTGAAGGACATCGTTGGCGTGGTGGTCTTCCTCATGGTGTTCACCGCCATCATTTTCTTCGCGCCGGAGATGGGCGGCTATTTCCTGGAGTACAACAACTTCGTTCCGGCCGATCCGCTGGCAACGCCGGCGCACATCGCCCCGGTTTGGTACTTCACGCCCTACTACTCGATTCTGCGCGCGGTGCCGCCGCTTTTTGGCTCGCAGTTCCCCGGGGTCTTGGCGATGGGCTTGGCCGTGGTCATGTTCTTCTTCCTCCCGTGGCTTGACCGCGGCCGCGTGAAATCCATTCGTTATCGCGGAATCAAGTTCAAGACTTGGCTTACATTGTTCGTCGTGGTGTTCTTGATTCTCGGATACCTGGGCACGGCGCCCACCAATGTGTGGGGGCAGTTCGGGACGTGGCTGGGAGAAGCTGAAAGGGCGACGGTGGCCGCGCGCATTTGCACGCTCATCTACTTCCTCTACTTCATTCTCATGCCCTGGTATACGCGCTCGGACAAGACTCTCCCCGAGCCCAGCCGGGTCACCATGTAATGAGCCAGCCCGTGAAGAGACCCAACAACATGAAAAATCTGCTAGCCCTATTGTTTTGCTTGCCGGCCTTCGCAATGGCTTCCGAGGAGGCCAAACTTGACCGGGCGCCCATCGACACGCGCGATGTGGCCTCCATTCAACACGGCGCCAAGATCTTCGTGAATTACTGCTTGAACTGTCATGGCGCGGCACACATGCGCTACAACCGTCTCAAGGATCTAAGCCTCTCGGAGGCTCAGATCAAGGATAATTTGATGTTCATATCCGATAAGGTGGGCGATACGATGCGCGTTGCCGCGCCCATGGCGGACCAGAAAACTTGGTTCGGCAAGGCGCCGCCTGACCTGTCGGTGATCGCCCGTGCGCGCGGAGCCGATTGGCTCTATACCTACCTGCGCGGCTATTATCGCGATCCTGGAACGGCCACCGGCTGGAACAACATCGCCTTTCCTAGCGTTGGCATGCCACACGTGCTCTGGCAGTTGCAAGGGCAGCAGGTCATGAAGGTGGAAGAGCGCGAGGGCCTTCATGGGAAGGAACATATCAAGAAACTTGTGCTCGAAACCACGGGATCGCTCAAGCCTGCCGAGTACGACCGCTTCACCGCGGATCTCGTCAACTACCTCGTGTTCATGGGCGAGCCCGCGCAAACGACGCGCAAGCAAATCGGCTACGTGGTGCTCATGGTATTGGGCGTGCTATTCGTTCTGGCGTACTTGCTCAAGAAAGAGTATTGGAAGGATGTTCATTAACCAGGGGAGCCAGAAACAGCCATGATGACTTTATATTCGGGAACGACCTGCCCCTTCAGCCAGCGCTGCAGGATAGTGCTGTTAGAAAAGGGGATGGATTTTCAGATCATCGACGTTGACTTGTACAACAAGCCCGAGGATCTGTCGGTGATGAATCCCTACAACCAGGTGCCCGTATTGGTCGAGCGCGATCTCATCCTCTACGAGTCCAACATCATCAACGAGTACATCGATGACCGGTTTCCTCACCCGCAGCTCATGCCCGCGGACCCGGTCATGCGAGCCCGCGCGCGCCTTTTCCTGTTTCGCTTCGAGAAGGAGCTCTTCTCCAACATCGAAACGTTGGAAAAGGGCCCCACCAAGGCCGCCGATAAAGCACGCATCGTCATCCGCGACAGCCTGGCGCAAATCTCTCCAGTGTTTCTGAAGCAAAAGTACATGCTGGGCGAGGAGTTTTCCATGCTCGACGTCGCCATCGCGCCGCTGCTCTGGAGGCTGGAGTACTACGGCATTCAACTGCCGAAACAGGCGGCGCCGCTGCAAAAGTACGCCGAGCGGATCTTTAGCCGTCCTGCCTTCATCGAGGCGCTCACGCCCTCGGAAAAAGTGATGCGTAAGTGAAAGAAACCCCGACTACTCCTTACTTGATCCGGGCCATCTGGGAGTGGTGTGCCGACAACGGCTACACCCCTTTCCTGTCGGTCAAGGTCAACGAGGACACCCGCGTTCCGCAAGAATTCGTTCGCAACGGCGAGATCGTTCTAAACCTGAGTTCGGACGCAACGCGAAATCTCAAGATCGGAAATGACCGGGTGCAATTCTCCGCACGCTTCGGAGGCGTATCGCGTGAAGTGTCCGTGCCCATAAACGCCGTGTCCGGCATTTTCGCAAAGGAGAATGGCCAAGGACTAGCCTTCGCGCCCGTGCAGGCAAGCGAAGAAGGCACGAAAAAGGATGAAACCGAGCCGCGTAAGAAGGGAGGCACCCCGCCGTCCCCTCCCACCGGAGGGCGCCCAAGACTGCACGTGGTGAAGTGACCCCCGCAGGCTTCGCAGCGTAGAGCGCGAACGGAAGCCCTCCTCGTATAATTCACCCCTCAAGCCGGGTTAGCTCAGTTGGTAGAGCAGCTGATTTGTAATCAGTTGGTCGGGGGTTCGACTCCTCTACCCGGCACCAATAATCATATGCTTACGAGATTGGAACTTTATTCTCGGCCTCATGTAGACACCATGTAGACGGCTGAATCAACTTCGTTCGGGCACCCTTTGGAGTGACCTACTCAGTTGACGCCCCTCCTTATCCTTGCCAGGAGGGCAATGTAGCTCGCGGTCGCTGGGCAAAGCGCTACTTCACCATCGCCCTAATTTGCTTCGCCTCCATATGCGCCACAAAGTGACTTTGCTTGGCGGCGTCTAGATGATCGGCCAAGAGCACAACGAGCAAGCGCTCTTCATAGACTGCTTGGTATGAGTCAATCTGGCCAAACGCCCGGTCCATGTCGGGCGCACTCCTAGGCATCTTGAATTCAATCCCGATCCCGCCCCGCTGCGGGTGCCCCAGATGGAAATCTATTTTCCAGCCCACTCCTTGGCTCATGGGGAACTGCTCGTGTACCCAGTCCTCTCCGAAAGCATCCGCCATGTCTTCATAGAAGGGGCCGTAGTAGGCGCTTTCAGTTTTCTCGGGTTTGACGATCTGGTGCCATCGCACGAATGGAATCACATTATCCATGGTGAAGAAACCTGGGCCGATTGGGGTTGGTGGCTTGGTTAGCAACCCTTCCCGATATTTCGACGCGACGCGAAGGCGTGATCTTTTCTGTTTGAGGGTGCCGCTTTGATCCTGGTTCAGATCCTTGAGCCACTTGGATAGTTGCGTGCGTCTTAGCGTTTAGGAAGCGCTCGAAGAGCGCGTCGCGCAGCGCGACGTCGGGTTGCGGCCCGGGTTTAACATCCGGAATTGCGACTTCTAGGACAGCGGTCATGGGCTTTTTCTCCGTCTACAGGAAGGAATCAGTTCGGGAAGCGAACACCCGACTCCCTCCGCATGAACGGCAATCAAGGTAAGTTCTCGAGACACTGGAAGTACGTTGCCAGGATGTAGCGTGCCGCAATGGGACGATTCGCCTACTACGAAGACAAGTGATTCGGATTCCGTAGCCACACCCGTAGTCTTGCGATAGCCGATCTCCGGATCGCAGTTGCGTTTAAACCTAGAAAAAGCTACTGCACACGAAGAACACGACGGTACACGAAGGAAATCAAAAACATCGAAGCGGCATCGCTCTCACCAGATTGGTGAGCCTCAGTCGCGCTATGTTTCTTCGTATTTCCTTCGTGTACCGTCGTGTTCTTCGTGGTTAATCGCCGGTTGAGGGTTGACAGAACTCCAAGGGGCGAAAACGAGGCCCAGTTTGGCGTGCGGGAACCCGCGCCACATGCCAGGAATGAAGACGTGTCTTTCACGTAACGCCATCGGAATGCCCTTGGCCG